>CAMLET010000218.1 GCA_946479125.1 uncultured Flavobacteriales bacterium | reverse complement strand
TATTCCCGATACAACTAAGTTTTATACGGTTGATGTAACTGTGAGAACTACCACTGATTATTCGTACAACAACATGTGGTTTTTCCTGCATGCGAAAACGCCAAATGGTCAAATTGGTCGTGAACCGGTTGAAGTGAAAATTGGTAATCCTGACGGATCATGGATCGGAGAAAAGTCGGGAACAATAGTTACCACCAGCGTTCAATTCAGTCACCGTAAATTTCCACAAAAGGGAAAGTACATTTTTACGCTTGAACAAGGAATTACCGAGAACGAGATTAGAGAAGTAATTGACATTTCTTACACCGTAAAAGAAGATAAAACGAAATGAAAATAGCAATTCAAAACAGCTCCACGAATGAAATTCCGGCTTACGCTACAGAAGGCGCTGCAGGTTTAGATGTTCGTGCAAACTTGAGTGAGCCTGTTACTTTGCAACCCTTGGAAAGACGTTTAATTCCAACAGGATTAAAAGTTGCCATTCCTATGGGTTATGAAATTCAGGTTCGTCCACGCAGCGGATTGGCTTTTAAACACGGAGTTACGGTTTTGAATACTCCGGGAACCATTGATGCGGATTACCGCGGAGAAATTGGAGTTTTGCTGGTAAACTTATCAAACACCCCGTTTGTTGTAGAACATGGAGAGCGCGTTGCCCAATTGGTAGTTGCGAAACATGAACAAGCTGAATGGGAAGTTGTAAATGAATTAAATGAAACTACTCGCGGTGCCGGCGGATTTGGCAGCACCGGAGTTCAATAACGAAGTAGATCAGCAGAGCTGAACACTTCGTCATTAAAATAAAAGATATGAAAGTAATTGTTCCAATGGCCGGACGTGGCAGCAGATTACGTCCACACACACTTACAGTTCCTAAACCGCTTGTACCAGTTGGTGGAAAACCAATTGTTCACCGTTTAGTAGAGGATATTGCTGCTGTTTGTAACGAACCGATAGAAGAAATTGGTTTCGTTATTGGTGATTTTGGTGCCGAAATTGAAGCTGAATTGATCAAGGTAGCTGAGAAATTAGGAGCAAAAGGAAGCATCTTTTATCAGGATAAACCGCTTGGAACTGCTCATGCCGTTCTTTGTGCCGAGAAATTACTTGATGGTCCTGTTGTAGTTGCGTTTGCCGACACATTGTTCCGCGCAAACTTTACAATTGATCCGGAAGCAGATGGAATTCTTTGGGTGAAACAAATTGAAGATCCAAGCGCATTTGGTGTGGTAAAAATGGACGATAGTGGTGATATTATCGACTTCGTTGAGAAACCACGTGAATTCGTTTCAGACCTTGCGATGATTGGAATTTACTATTTCAAGGATGGAATGGCATTGCGTAATGAGCTGAACTTCCTTGTAGAAAACGGAATCATCAAAAGCGGGGAATACCAATTACCTGATGCATTACGCCGTTTGACTGAAAAAGGGAAACGCTTTAAACCAGGTGAAGTTGACGAATGGCTGGATTGCGGAAACAAAGAAGTTACCGTTATCACCAATCAACGCGTTTTAGAATACGATAAAGAAAAAGGCCTGGATCTTGTAGACCCTTCAGCCAAAGTATTGAATTCAGTGATTATTCCACCGTGTTATATTGGAAAAGATGTCATTCTTGAAAATTCTGTAGTTGGTCCGCATGTTTCTCTTGGAAAAGGATCTATGGTTACCAACTCGATTATCAAGAACAGTATTCTTCAACAGAATTCAATTATTATAGATGCAAATCTTCGCGATTCAATGTTAGGATCTCATTCCAAATACAAAGGATTGGCGCGTGATTTAAGTTTGAGTGATTATTCAATTATTGCCTAATGAAAAAGTTTGTCGTTTTCAGTATTCTTCTTTTGGCTTTTGCACAGTGCAAGACTCCAAAAACAACTTCGAATGTTAGTTCGGAAAACGACAATGCCTATAGAAGGACATTTCATACGGGAGTTCGTCTGAAAACAGCTGGACAGATCAAAGAAGCAATAACGGCTTTCGATTCTTGTATTGTTGCACGACCAAACGATGATGCAGCGGCATACGGTTTATCACAATGTTATTTAATGTTGAACGACAAAACCAGTGCAGCAAAGTATACCGAAATCGCTTCCAAAATTGACCCTAAAAATCGCTGGTACACACAAGAATTGGCTTACATGTATTACGAGCAGGGAAGAGTTGAAGAATCTGCGGCTTGTTTTAAGCAATTGGTTGAATTGGAACCAAGAAATGTAGATTGGTGGTTTGGCTACGGCGAAGTATTGAAACGAATGAAGAAATACAGCGAGGCCGTAAATGCATACAACAAAATGCAGGATCAAACCGGGCTCATTCCTGAAATTTCGATTGAAAAATTCAACTTGTACATCCAATTGAAACAACTGGAAAAGGCAATAAACGAAATTCAGGAAGCACGAAAAATGTATCCAAACGATATTTCATTGATTGGAACTTTGGTTGATTATTATTTCAACAACAACCAAATGGATAAGGGTCAGGCAATGTTGGAAGAATTGGTGAAAGCCGATCCAAACAACGGTCGGGCTTATTTGTTTTTGGGAGAGCTTTATTTACGTCAAAATCGTAAAGCAGATTCTTACCAGGCTTACCAAAAAGCATTCACCGGACAAGGTGTGACCATTGACCAAAAAGTGAACGTGCTGCTTACCTTTTACGAAACTCAATTCAAGGTAGATCCTGAAGTTATTGCGTTGGGAGAAACATTGGTGCAACAGCATCCAAATGAAGCCAAATCACATTCCGTTTTGGGCGATCTATACCTTCAGAAAGAAATGAAGACTGAAGCGCTTGCTGAATACAAAAAAGCACTGGCGTTCGACAATACAAAGTATCCCATTTGGAAGCAAGTACTTTTAATGGAGTATGAAAACAGAAATTTTGAGGAATTGTACAAAGACGCAAAAGCATGTGTTTCCTTGTTTCCAACACTTTCAAACGTTTACCTTCTTTATGCCATAGCTTGTAACCAGATTGGAAGATACGGTGAAGCAATTGAAGCGGGAGAAATAGGAAAAGACTTAGTGGTTGGCGATAAAGGAACAGAAGCCGAATTCTATTCTCAGTTAGGCGAATCCAATTTCATGATCAAGGAATATAAAGCCGGAATTGTTTGGTACGAAAAAGCAATTTTGACAGATCCGAAAAATTTGTTGATCAAGAATAACTACGCAACGCGTTTGGCTTTAACCAAAACAGATCTAAGAACAGCTCGCGACCTAGTAGACAAAGTACTGCTTGAAGCTCCAACAAATGTAGTTTTTAAAGCAACTGAAGGGTTAGTGCAATTGCAAGAAGGAAAACATACAGAAGCACTTGCTACTTTGAAGAAAGTGAACGAAATGCAACCTAATGAACGCAATTACGTAGATTACCTCGGTGATGCTTATTTTTTCAATGGGGAAATCAATTTAGCCATTGAAAACTGGAAGAAAGCCAAAGAACTGGGAGCAAAAAATAAATCAATTGAAAAGAAAATCTCTGAACGCAAATATGTTGACCCAATTTACTAAGTTGTTCTTTCTTGTTGGACTTGTTCTTGCATCATGCAAAACAGTTGAAGGGGAATTTAAACCTGAACGCGTAAAGAACAAAAAAACCGAAGAATTGGTGAATGCGATGGATAGTTTATCACATCAGCGTCCTGAACATTTCTTTTCGAGAATCAGCACCACCTTCGCAGATACCAATAGAACAGTAAATTTCAGAACTTCTCTTAGAATGACTAAGGATAGTGCTGCATGTGCATTAATTACTAAAGCCGGGCTTCCGGTTGCACAAGCATTAATACGTCCCGATTCAGTTCAAATCAGCAATAAATTAAACGACTGTTACATTCGAAAAGATCTGAGTTATTTCAAAGAATCTTTTGGCGTAGATTTCAGTTATAACGATATAGAAGAATTGATTTTAGGATTACCTATTGGATTTGATACAAGCTACCGTTATTTCCAAATCAACGATCCGTTCCAATATATCCTTTCCTCCAAAAAGAAACGTGAGGTAAGAAGAGAATTGAAAGACGACAATAACGAAAGAGACAGAAATCGCGATAGAGACAGAGACCGTGATAGGAACCGTGACAGAAACGAGGAAGAAAATCCAATCATTGTTCAGTATTTCATTAATGGTGATTTGAGTTCGTTGAACAAGATCTTCATTGACTCGCCTCAAGACACAACAAGTATTACTATTCAATATTTGTCAAGAGATTCAATAAGTAACTTTTTGATCCCTCACGACGTACAAATTGACATCAAAACTCCTCGTAACAATATTTACATCGAGTTGAAGTATAAGCAAACAGAGATCAACGTCCCTGAAAAAATGGAGTTCATAATTCCTGAAGACTATGAAGAATGTGGTACTAAAGAATAGTTGTTTAGCGTTGCTGGCACTTTTTGCTTTTAGTAATTCTTTTGCTCAAAGTAAAAGTGAACAGCTGCAAGCTGAACAGAAAAAACTTGAAAAGAAACTTTCAAGTACAAAAACGCTGTTAGACAAAGCGAAGAAAAATACGACGAGTTCAATGAACGAACTGAAACTGATCGACAATCAGGTAAAGAGTCGTGAAGCTTTGGTACAAAACGTAGACAACCAAATTCGCGGAACAGAACTTACTTTACAGTCTAAAGGAAGTGAAGTAAAAGAACTTGGAACACGCATTGAAAAGCTGAAAGCACGTTTTAAAAAGATGATGCTTTATGCTTATAAGCACAGAAATAAATACGGGAAGATGATGTACATTTTCTCGGCCCACAACTATTTTGAAGCGGTTAAGCGCAACAGCTATTTGAATAAAATTGCGGAGATCCAGCAAAAACAATACAAAGTCATTCAGCAGAACAAATTGAGTCTGCACAAAGAATTGAAGGATATTTCTGAGATTAAAAAAAGTCAGGAACAATTGCTTCAAACCAAGCTTTTGGAACGTGATATGGTTCTTCAGGACAAACAAAAAAAGGAGCAAACACTTGCCAAGCTGAAGAAAGACGAGGGGAAACTAACTGCTGAATTAAAAGCTGCTGAAAAGCAAAAAGCGGAAATTCAGAAGAAGATCAAGAAGGCCATAGAACAAGAAATTGCGGCAACTGCAGCGAAAGAAAAAAAGGCAGCTTCCTCTTCAAAAACAACAACGAAAACCACGACTACAACTAAAACTTCGGACAAAGCACCCGAGAAAAAAGTGGTTGAAGTTACGGAGACGAAAGAAAGTGCAGCTTTAGGGAAAAACTTTGAAGCCAATAAAGGAAAATTACCTTGGCCGGTTCTCAAAGGCGCTTTGGTTGAAGCTTATGGTAAAAATCCACATCCAACACTGAGCGGTGTTTTCACCAACAATAATGGTGTTGATATTGGTGCTCCGAAAAACTCGCAGGTGCGTGCTGTATTTGAAGGCGAAGTAACGAGTGTTATCAGTATTCCGGGTGCAGGTAAATGTGTGATCATTAAACACGGAAACTACCGAACAGTTTATAGTAATCTACAAGAAACCTATGTTTCTGTTGGAGCTAAGATCTCAACGAAACAAAGCATCGGAAGTTTGCTTTCAGATTCTGATTCGAACCTGTCAACAGTGCATTTTGAGATTCACCAGGTAGTTGATGGAGCTGCGGTGAAAATGAATCCGTCACTTTGGTTGACGCAGTAGCAATAAATTACAGCTAAGAATAAAATTGGTTTTAATGAAACCGCAAAGAAAAGAGAGCGCAAAGAAGTAAACACTTTGCGCTCTCTTTTCTTTGCGTTGATATTTTTAGACTCTAAAAGTAAAGTCACGCATCAGTGATACGTGACTTCGAGAAACACTTTTAGCAGCAGATTTGTCTTTAATGCTTAGTTACTAAGAGCATTCAAAATTGTTCTCTGACAATGCTCTTTTACTTCATAGAACCAAACGTACTTGGTTTCGGAAGCAAGGCAGCGCTTTTGTCTTCTTTTGATGATGATCCTTTTGATTCGACCAAATTTTCACTCAATTGAAGGTTCAAGCTTGGGACTGTAGCGTCTAACATTCTTGTGCTTTTTTCATACTGTTCTCGCTGAATCACATAAACAGTGTCGACAGAATT
>CAMLET010000217.1 GCA_946479125.1 uncultured Flavobacteriales bacterium | reverse complement strand
AGTAGTTACACGGAACATTTCTCCAGCACCTTCAGCATCCGAACCTGTAATGATTGGTGTATGGATGTAGAAGAATCCTTTATCGTTAAAGAATTGGTGAATTGCGAAACTTACTGCGTGACGAACTCTGAAAACGGCTCCAAACAAATTCGTTCTGAAACGAAGATGCGCCTGATCTCTCAAGAACTCCAAACTGTGTTTCTTTGGTTGCATTACTGTTTTCTGAACATCATCGGGATGCGCTTCACCAATGATCTCGATTTCTGAAACTTGTAATTCAACTGCCTGACCACTTCCTTGAGATTCGATCAATTCACCAGTTAAACCTACAGCAGCAGCAGTTGTAATCTTCTTTAATGTTTCTTCATCAAACTTCTCAAAATCAACAACCGCCTGAATATTATTAATTGTTGATCCGTCATTCAACTGGATAAAACGATTACTTCTAAACGCTCTAACCCATCCTTTAATAACGTAAGTCTCGCCCACTTTTGGCTGACTCAATACATCAACAATTTTTGTCCTTTTCATCTTTTTTCTTTTGATCCTGACATTTTTATCGTCAGGATTAATTGTGTGACAAAAATAGAAAAATAAGGGACAGGCGCGTAAAATTTAGTAGGGGAAGGTCGCGACCTTCCCCTACTATTTGAAATAAAAAACCCCGAAGCTGAATGCTTCGGGGTTGCTATTAATATTTTAAACCGCCGCCACGTCTTGCTTTAAAGAGCGCATGGTTTTGATTGATGTAGCTTAATGAAAATTCCAAACTTCCAATTCCTGGAGATCTTCTCAGGGCAGAAAGCGTTCCATCGTACGAAACACCAAACTTGAATCCTTTGTATTCAATTTGCATTGTTGGAATAATTGCATCCTTCATACGAGCATAACAACCTAAACCAACAGAAGCATCACGCTTAAATCCGGTTTGTTTTGATCCTTCCGAAAAACGACGTTTCAATACACCCCCAAAAATGGTTTCGTAATGTCCGCCCTGAACAAACTGAACAGCTTGTGCATCAAAAGAGAACTTGGTTTGAGGAATGTCCATTGTATAATTGACCATTGCAACATACTTACGCTCCAACTTTTCACCAGAACCAGTTCTGTATTTCATCATAGGAGCATTTGCGTGGTACGCTGCTAAACCGAATTGAAATTTCACATCGTTATTTCTTGCGAAACCTGAATTATCGCCATCAAATTGATAGAAAAGTCCAGCTGAAGCATCAAAATAGTTGAAGGAATTTAATCCGTTACTTTCACCACTTACAAGAGCCGGATCATAACCAGTTCCTGTCCATTGCGAATCGAACGTCAGTTTAGACATGTCTCCTTTTCGCATTCCCATTCCGGTTTGGATACCAGCCGATAACTGATGACCATTTCCCATTGGAAGAATACCGCTAATGGTAATTGCTGCGTTCTGAGTTCCGAATTTGGAAAGTCCACCAATATCGTTGTAAAACTGAAGTCCAACTGCCAGATGTGGCTGCGGACGCATCACATCTTTAAACAAACATGCGTCAACGTTCAAACCAGAGGACATGAATGAAGTACTTCCACCCAACCATTGGTTTCTATGGTGAAGTGCAACTCTTTCCCAACCATCGTATACACCTACGGCACCAGGGTTCAGTAAGTTTGGCGATTGTAAGATTTGAGAGAAGTGCAAATCCTGAGCCGTTGCAGTCCCGACAGACATCGGGATCACAACGATCAATCCTATATTAATCAGTAACTTCTTCATGGCTTAGCGCATTAGAGTAAGGTTACCATTTACTTGTTCAGTTCTACCATCTTTGAATTTCACTTCCGCCATGAAAGCAAATACTCCAGTGTTCGCATTTTTACCGTTAACGGTTCCGTTCCATCGTTCTTTTACATCCGACGACATAAACACTCTGTTCCCCCAACGGTCGTAGATGTAGTATGTAAACGACTCTACATCGTTACCTACTTTCGGACCGTAATCGTCATTCAGTTCATCCCCATTAGGAGTAAATCCTGTTGGCATAAAGAATCCAGGGAAACAATTATCACCCATTGGATTTGGATCACAATCATCTAAAGGATCGCTTCCGTTGGCAACTTCCATTCCGTCAGAAATTCCATCACCATCAGTATCAGGGTTATTCGGGTTAGTTCCTAAAGTTGCTTCCACATCATCAGGTAATCCATCCAAATCGGCATCACAAAGTACGTTCATTGGATTCGGGTCACAAGGATCAAGTGGATCTGAACCTGCAGTATCTTCTTGTCCATCGTTTACACCATCATCATCCGTATCAGGATCATTCGGATTTGTTCCGTTTGCATTTTCGTATGAATTTGATAATCCATCACCGTCATCATCAACAAAACAATCTGGTGAAGCTGGAACTGGGTCACATGGATCTAAAGGATTAGAACCATTTGTCAATTCAACACCATCATTTAGTCCGTCACCATCTGTATCCGGATTTTGAGGATCCGTTCCAGCTGTTGCTTCATCTGGATTTGTTACACCATCACCATCTTCATCACATAAAGGATTCATTGGTTGTGGGTCACATGGATCTTCCGGATCTGAAGTTCCTGTAGGCACTGCAGGTGTTGATACATGATCAACTCCATTTACTTCTTCACCATCTGTATAACCATCATCGTCAGAATCAGGATCGTTTGGATCTGTTCCAGCAATAGTTTCATCATCATTTGTTAAACCATCTAAATCCGTATCACAAAGTGTATTCAAAGGATTCGGATCACATGGGTCCATTGCATCAGATGTTCCGGTTGGAGTTACTGGAGTTGACGCATCGTCTACACCATTTGTTTCTTCACCATCTGTATAACCATCGTCGTCAGAATCAGGATCGTTTGGATCAGTTCCGTTTGTGGTTTCATCTGTATTTAAAACACCGTCATTATCCCAATCCGGAGTATCTAGAACGAATACCGCAGTTACAGTAACCGGTGCATTGATTTCCATGGAATTGGAATCTTGCGTTACAGGGAGGGTCATGGTATTTGCGGTAAAATCCCAATGTGAGAATACATAACCGGTATTGGCTTGCGCAAGGAAGTTGGTCATCATTCCTCCATAGTATTCACCTGTCCAGGCATAAGAAGCGGGCCAAATAGAGTTTACTCTAGCCTCACCAGCACCAGCCGGACTAACATCTACGATCAATTGGAACGGACCAGTCAAATCATAACAATCTACCATTCCTGATTGAATTGCTGTACAACGCAGGTTGATGAAATTTTCAAGTTGCGTTACGTTTGATTGCCATCCTGCGTAAGAATTTCCTCCCCATTTCGCCAATTGTCCAGGCATTTCCGGGTCAATTTCATTGATCATACTATCCAAAAGGAAAGTCATATAATCACAAGACAAGTACGTATTTACCAAATCGGCGTAACGTGCAATGTAGTATTGCTCTACCATTGGGTTCTCATCAATCAGTTTTTCAAGGATATCTGTATGACCTTGTCCACCTGGATTTGGAAGATTTTCTACGTTACATGGATCTGCGTTCGCGGTTGGATCGGGAATACCTGTGTAGTTAATGTAATGACCAAAAGTCGCATCCATATCCCACAGGGTATAGCGCCATCTCTTCTTATCGCCTGCAGGATCAGTTCCTCTCCACCATGCGGTGTTCCAGTTCAACCAGTCTTGAGAAACTACATATGAATTTAGAACGAAGTAATCAATCAGTGATTGCCAATTCAGTGTTGTATCAACATGTGCAAAATTGGTTGCATTCCCCATGTTGTTTGAGTTGATATAATTTCTTAGAGTTGTCCAATCTGTTTGTGCCTGAGCACCACCGTATTCAGACCATGTTCCACCCCAAGTTTTCAAATATTGTAAATGGTATTTATCCTGATCAGAATAGTAACTTGTAAAGTCATGATCATCTATTTTCTCACGAATTTCATAAACTCCCCAGTAAGCGCCGTTGATATAAACAACACATGGTCTCCAGGTTCTTTCATCCAAGTGCATATCTGCTTTTTGAGAAAGCGTATGAACATAAGCATCGCGAATATGAGCTCCATCTTCGAAAGAGACGTTGTCATTCGCTGCAGGTTTTAAGATCAAACGTTGAAATTCATCTCTGGATTTCTCAGGGAAAATTTGGCTTTCTACATCATCATTGTAACCAAATTGGTCGCGCATGATAAAGTCGAAACCGCGTTGATCATAATCCCAGGAATCGTTTCCATGTTTATTAAAATCACCTTCACCTTCACTGATGTATGAATTGTCTTCCTCAAAATATTCGAAGAATCCTTTATAGTTAGTTCCCCAACCATTTCCATTTGCAACTAAGTCATACACTTGAGATCCAGCCACGGAAATAACTGGCATGGAATGGTCAACGTTAATGAAATAAGTGTTGGAAGAGCAGAAGCTTGATTGTCCTGTTCCAAAAGCTTTTGCTCTAAGAACAGTTGTTGTTGTAATATTGATTGGAACCGTGTAAGCTGTTGAAGCAGCTGTTGGCTCATTTCCATTTGTTGTGTAACGAATTGTTGCAGTTGGATCTGAACAAGTAATGGTTACTGATTGAGCACCAGGATAAAAACCTTGAGGAACACTCATTACTGGAGTAGGATAGTAGTACGTTGCTGAGGCACCCGTGTTCGCTGCATTTGGAGTTGCAGTTGTGAACAATGACCATGCAGCAGCACCATTTGTTGTTCTACCCATTGAATGATTTTCCTTCGTGCGCTGAGTGATTTGAATGAAATCAACAGTTGTTCCACCAGGATTTGATAGAACGATCCATTCACCTTCAGTTTGCTTAAGGTTAAAGTTTGGATGGTATTGTGCACCGTTAACCAGGTTACGACCGCTGCAATAAACCATTTTATAACCGTTTGCGGCAATACTTCCGGAAGGAATTTGCCATTTCATCGGGTTAGAGTCATCATCAGATAACCAATATCCGGTTAAATCGATTGCGGCACCTGTGGTATTGAACAATTCGACCCAGTCTTCACGCTCACCATAGGCGTCAGTTGGACCGGTTACATTGGAACAAGAATATTCGTTAATGACCACCTGCGCATAGGAGTTCATCCCTAAAGCGCTGACTAGTAGTAATAACAAAACGTACAGTTTTTTCATGGAGGAGTAGTTTTTACACTGTAATTATATGAAATTAAAACGTTTTTAACACCATTTCGTTGCTCGAGCCCCTATTTTTAGTGAAAAAATTCACGTTTTTTTCGGTCTCAAGTAAATCTTTGGAGTAAAATTCCGTTAATATTGTGATAACATTAGAAAATCATGAAGAAACTGCTAGTAATTGGTGTAATAGCTCTCTCCGCTGTTGCATGTAAGAAAATTGAAGGTGAGGGAGGTCGCTCATCTATCTCAGGAAATGTTGTAATCAAGGAAAAATTGTACATGAACGGGGTTTGTGTTGACACTGTTACCTATGCCGGAGCAGGAGAAAACATCTACATTGTTTATGGGACAGAGGATGAGGTTTATGACGATAAAATGGAATGTTCGTACGACGGATCTTTCAAATTTGATTATTTGAATGCTGGTGAGTACACTATTTTTGGGTACAGCGAAATTTTCCATACAGGACCAAATGTTCCTAACAATGATGACGATTATAAGACATCGGAAGCTGTTAAGCAAACAGTAACACTTGAGAAAAAACAATCTCAGGACGCTGGAACAATTACCCTTTGGAAATAATGAGAACGCTCATTGTAGTTCTTTGTTTAATTGCAACAAGCTTTTCAATGGCTCAAAACAGATCACAAGTGTGGTTTGGTGCCGGAGTAAAGCGTGAGTTGAGCAAAGACTTGGTGGGAAGTGCCGGAACAAATGTTCGGATATTGACAGATGGTCGGTTGAGAACTTTGTATCAGGAACTTTGTGTGAAAAGTGAGCATTTAAGCTGGTTTCGCCCATCAATTGAATATCGTTTTGTTACGTCTTATGACGAGACTGGAAACTATACAAATGCGCATCGTTATAACGTGAATTTTGATTTCAGAACGAAAGTGGAAGATTTCAAATTTGGAACCCGTCTTCGTTATCAAGGTTATTTAGGCGGTGTAACTGGGTCTGGTTCAGA
>CAMLET010000216.1 GCA_946479125.1 uncultured Flavobacteriales bacterium | reverse complement strand
GTATCCGTGTAACTAAACTTGCTCGGATTTTCGTCTCCTTCCTGAATCTCCATTTTAGAATAATCCAGAGATCGACCATCGATTCGTGGGGGAGTTCCTGTTTTCATTCGTCCGGCTTCAAAACCAAACTTCAGCAAATCCTCAGTAACACCCGTAGCAGCTTTTTCACCAACACGCCCACCACCAAATTGTTTTTCACCAAGGTGAATTAAACCATTCAGGAAAGTTCCGTTTGTCAACACCACTGACTTACCATAAATCGGCAAACCAATTCCAGTATTGATTCCTTTCACCTCACCATTCTCAACGATCAAACCGTTACACATGTCTTGCCAAAAATCCACATTCGGATTTCGTTCAAGCAGCAATCGCCACTCTTCAGCAAACCTCATTCGGTCGTTCTGCGTTCTCGGTGACCACATAGCGGGTCCTTTCGAACGGTTCAGCATTCGAAACTGAATAGCAGACAAATCTGAAACAATTCCAGACCCACCACCCAAGGCATCAATTTCACGCACAATCTGACCTTTTGCAACCCCACCCATAGCAGGATTACAACTCATTTGTGCAATTGTATTCATATTCATTGTGACCAACAACACAGAAGCACCAAGTTTTCCAGCAGCATTCGCAGCCTCACAACCAGCGTGCCCAGCACCCACAACAATCACATCGTATTCCTTCAACATACCTTTTTCAATGTTTCACGTGAAACAAAATTACTCCAGATTAACACTACTTCAAATGTTCCACGTGAAACAATCTCTTTTCAAGCGCAGAATTTTCAGCGGTCCGCATCGCCACTTCGTCTTCTTCAGACTTGTCTTTAAGTCCACACAAATGAAGAATGCCATGAACACAAACACGATGAAGTTCATCACGGAAACTTACTTTCTCTGTTTCCGCATTGTCGCGAACACGATCAAGACTTATAAAAAGATCACCAGAAACTACTGTGTCATCCGTATAATCGAACGTGATAATGTCCGTATAGTAATCGTGTTCTAAATGCTCACGATTCATTTGCAATAAATACTCGTCGTCACAAAAAATCAAGGTGACATCACCAAGTTGTTTTTCATAATCAGTAACCACATCCGTGTACCATGAAAACAAAAATTCCGGATTCACATCCGGAATTTCATTAAGCTCTATGTATTCTATATCTACCATGACTTACTAAAAAGAATAGCAACCTCATTGCCTTTATCATTATATAAAACCTCGTCGGCCAAATTACGCATCAAGAAAATCCCGCGTCCATTTTCCTTCTCAATGTTTTCAGGTGCTGTAGGATCAGGAAGATTCACATGGTCAAAACCATCTCCTTTATCTTTGACCTCGAACATAAATGCATTCGATTCATCAAAAACACCAACATCAACCAGTAAGGAAGAAGACTCTCTGTTTCCATGAAGAATCGCATTATTTACTGCTTCAGTAACCGCAATCAACACATTTCCATAAACATCTTCGTGCACACCTAACTTCTTACACACATCATCAATTAATGTTTCAACCAATGGAATACTAGAAACCTCAGATGGAACACTTAACGAATCAACCAACGAAAAATCCTCTTTATTCATTCACCTTTGTCTTTAAGGTAAATTGAAATACTCCGACGCCTTTGATTTATAATAAGGAGTAAGAACTGGATCCACAGTCTTCAGCATCTCAATTTGACCTAAATTCTGCTTCTTATACTCATCAAATCTGATAAGGTTACCAGGATTTACATTTTTTCCAGAATTACTTTCTCGCTTCTCTTCAAAGCCTCTTTCCCGCATGGCTTTTTCACTTTCCAGTAAGCGTGTAAGAATGTCCTGCTGACGACGAATCATCTCCGGAGTGAATTTCTTATTGATCAAATCCTTCTCTTGTTTCTCCAATTCGTTGATCAAAGGATTAAGTCCATTACCTTTTCCTTGACCTTCCTTGTTCATTTCATTTCTCATTTTCTCCAGCTCTTGACGAATAGCTGTTTGCTGAGCGGCCATTTTTGCAATCTCCTTGTTCCCTAAACCAGGCATTCCAGAATTACCATCACCAGGCTTATCTCCCGGCTGTTTCCCACCTGGCTTCGGACCTTTTTTCATTTGTTCTAATTGCTTCTTCAGCATCTCCTTCATGTCTTCTGAACCCATTTCACCGGAACCTTGAGATGGTTTTCCAGAACCACTACCACCCGGGTTATCGCATGAACCACTTCCTTTCTGCTTGCTTTGAGCTTGAGACTGAGCCTGCATGCTCTCCAAACTTTCGTTCAGAATCAACGCAAGATTATTGTAACTCGTCATCACCAATTGTTGGTGTTGATTCAATTTCCATTTATCGTGATTATCGATATCATCAAGGATAGAAACGAAGTTGTTCTTGATGCTTTTTAATTCGGTATCGATGTATTGAGCCATTTTCGGCTGTCTCTCAGCGAGCGCAATCAATGAGTCTTCAACTACTCTGGAATCATCAATTAAAGAGCGCTGACGACGTCCTAAGCGTCTATAACCAGGGTCATTGTTCTTTACTCTAGTGAACGCATTCATATTGCTTTCCTCATCGAAACTAAGAACCATTAAGTTCTCTAATAAAAGACGAATCAAGCCCATATCTTCTTCATTCTGCTTCTTGTTTGATTGCTGCTGCTGATTGTCCATCTGCTCAGCCATCTCTTTCATTTTATCAGCTGCAGACTTTTGACTTTTATTCGCTTTGCTGTTTTTTCCTTCAGATAAATTCTCTTTCGCGTCGTTCATTTCTTTATCGATCGCATCTTCCATTTCCTTAAAGTCACCCATTTCCATCGGCTTCTTTAATTCATCGTTGAGTTTTTTCATTTCCTCAACATCCTTCTTTACTTCTTCAAATTTCTTCTTAAGATCCTCCTGCTTTTCAACAGCTTTCTCCTTCGACAACTTTTCATTCTGAACATCTTCCTTCAGCTTTTCTTGTTCCTCAGATAGTTCTTTCAATTTATCCTCTAACGCATCAATTTTCTCATTCACTTGAAGACGCTTCAACATCTCCATTGTACGATCCATCTGATTCTTTTTCTGCTCTGTCGTTTGTTCTAACTGCTCAGAACTTTTCTGAAGATTCTCCTTGTCATTTTTCTTCATCATTTCTTCGAGCTGCTTCAAAAGTTCTTTCAACTCATCATCCATCAACTCCTCCATGAGTTTTTCGATCAATTCCTGCTGTTCAAGCATCTCCTCACTTTGCTCCGAAAGTTGTTGCTTCTCCTCATTGCTCGATTCCATTGTTTCCTGAATATCCTTCAGGTCGTCCATTAAGCTTTGTTGCTCTTGCTGCAAGTTTTGAATCTGTTCTAAACTTTTAAAATCGTTCTTAGATTTCTCATTCAAACTCTTCTTTAACTTCTCAACATCCTTCTGGAAATCATCTGTTCGCTTCAATACTTCATCCAGATTCTTCTTCAGGTTTTCTTGTGTTTCCTCACGTTTATCATTCAACTCAGAAAGAGTAGGAACTTCGTATTTAAAAGTTGTAGAATTGGAAGACTTACTTCCATTCACACCATCATTGTCACTTACTCTGAAATAATAGAACAAGTCATCTTCCAATTGTAATTCCTCTCGTGAAAAATCAACCGTGAATCCAAACTGATCATTGATCCCAGAAACCTTTTTCACAGGAATAGAATGCTGAATTTCCTTTCCATTCTTACGCTTAATCTTGTAAATAAACGTCAACGAACGAAGACCATAATCGTCACTTATAACGCCAGAAAAACTTCTAATAGTTGATTTAACGCTATCTACATTCTCATTCACCACAATTAATGGGAAAGCATCTTTTACAACATCCAGAACCAATGCACTGGAATCAACCTTGCCAGTAAAACGGTTAGACATTTTAAAACGCAGCGTACCTGAGTTATTATAAACTTCTTCCCATTTCAATTCCTCACCATCAAAGCTTCTTGACTTACCAGACCAGATAGCTTTAACATTCTTCGTGTTTTTAGTACGAATTTGCCATTTAACCAACGTTCCTTCAGGCATTTCAACACTAGCAACATTCGAAACCTCCTGAGATTTACGGTTCAAATATTTAGGATAGATAAGCGTTGCTTTCACGTTACCCATGCTCGATTTACCTATTACACCGATATCGAATGCATTCGAAGAAAAGCCTTCACTCTCGAAATGGAAATTCAAATCCTGGCGAAGATTATCAAAGACAAACTCCATCTCATTCTTTCGAACACGCTTCATTAAATACTTACCACGCGACGAAACAACAAAGCATTTCTCCGGAACATAAAGTCCATCAATCTTAACACGAACTGTCACATTCTCGCCTTCATTAACTGCTTTCTTACTACTAACAAGTTTGAAGGTAAATGGGGCTTCCTGAGCTTTCGAATAGTTAATAACGTTTGATGATCCATCCACAATCCATCGAGGTGCAAGCACACATACGGAAACGAATAATAGTATGATCGGAATTCCGAACTTGAGGTACTTCTTCAATTCATCCTGACGAACGGCATCAACAAACGGAACCACCGTTAACTCCTGAGAACGTTGTGAAACACTAGCGGCTAAAAGCTCATAAGAACGATCGTTCTCATTCAGCATGCTATTTAACTGAAGTGTATTCAATAATCTATCAGAAACATTAGGAAAGAACTTACCAATAATAACAGCTGCCTGCTCTCTACCAATTCTTTTTCCAAACTCGAATAATCTTAATAATGGAATTGCACAAAAACGAATGATCAAATAACCATTTCCAAGAATGAATGCAAAAAACAGAATTCCACGAACAAAACTATTAAAACGACCGAAATATTCTACGGTTGCAAAAATTAGCCACGACGCAAACAGGAATGATGTCCAAAAAACAAGACCCTTCCATAACTCATTCTTGTAGTATTTACGAATGAATGAATCGATTTGAAGTAAAAGATTATCGAGCGCGGACATGGTTTAGAATTGTATTAACACACTAAGTTATGAAAGTGGTTATACAACTACATCACAAAATGGTTGAACACATTGTTAACAAGCCTTAAAAAACAAAACCAGTCAACCAAACAGACAGCAGTGAAATGATTAACTTTGCACAAAATTTGAATTCATGGATAACAACACCGTTAGAGTACGATTCGCTCCATCACCAACCGGACCATTACATATGGGAGGGGTTCGTACTGCATTATACAATTACTTATTCGCAAAGAACAATAACGGTACTTTCATTATTAGAATAGAAGACACTGATCAAACACGTTTTGTTCCAGGTGCACAAGAATATATTCTTGACTCGCTAAAATGGTGTGGAATAATTCCTGACGAAGGTCCGGGAATTGGAGGTGAATATGGTCCATATGTTCAAAGTGAACGTAAGCACCTTTACGCACCATATGCTCAACAATTGGTTGATACAGATAAAGCTTATTACGCATTTGATACTCCAGAGGAATTGGAAGATGTTCGTGAAAAAGCAAAACAAATGGGAATGCCTAATTGGCAATACAACAGTGTTACACGTGTATCATTGAAAAACTCATTGACACTTTCAGCTGAAGAAGTAACGAAACGTCTTGAAGCAGGTGAACCATATGTTATTCGTATGAAAATGCCTCGTAATCAAGATGTTAGATTAGAAGATACCATTAGAGGATGGGTAGTTGTGAATACTAACAATCTGGATGACAAAGTATTATACAAGAGCGACGGAATGCCAACATATCACTTGGCTAATATCGTTGATGATCATTTAATGGAGATCACGCACGTAATCCGTGGTGAAGAATGGTTACCATCTGCGCCATTACATGTATTGCTTTATGAAGCATTTGGTTGGAAAGCTCCTGAATTCGCGCATTTACCTTTATTGCTTCGTCCTGATGGAAATGGAAAATTATCTAAAAGAGATGGTGACCGTTTAGGCTTCCCGGTTTTCCCTGCTAATTGGACCACTGCAGAAGGTGAATTGTATTCAGGATATAGAGAAAACGGATATTTCGCTGGAGCATTCGTAAACATGCTTGCTTTCTTAGGTTGGAACCCTGGAACTACACAAGAGATCTTTAGTATGGAAGAATTGATTCAGGCATTTACTTTTGACAGAGTAGGAAAAGCTGGAGCTAAATTCGATC
>CAMLET010000215.1 GCA_946479125.1 uncultured Flavobacteriales bacterium | reverse complement strand
GTATAACCCATAACTTAAAAATCAAAGGAAAATGAGATAAATGACAAATTCAAACACATACTTTTTAAAAATTGCGCTACTCGTTAGCGCATTTTTTGTGTTTGACCAGTTTTCATTCGCACAAGGCGATTGGCTGCAATTGCTTCCAGGTTCTAAACGACTTTCATACGACGAACGTTCAGGACTAGAACGACTTACAGGAACTTTGGTTTTCACTTATCAGGGAAACATCATGTACTGTGATTCGGCGCACCTGAAACGAAAAACTCAAGAACTATGGGTTTACAGCAAAGTTCAGTTGAATAAACGCGATTCATTAAACTTGTTTTGTGATTCGCTTTATTATAATGGAAAAACAAGAAAAGCCAAACTTTGGGGAAATGTCCGCGTTCGCGACAGAGAATACAAACTCACAACAGATACGTTGGAATATGATGCAAAATCCTCCAAAGCCATTTACAGACATGGTGGAAAGATTGAGAACATTGGGACAAAAGAAGTATTGACAAGTAGAGTTGGTTACTTCTATCCCAATACAGAAGAATCTTTTTTCAGCGGAAATGTTGTTTACAAGAGTGAGAATCTAAAAATGACCACCGACACGCTGCATTACAACTACCTGATTCATCGTGTTTTCTTCAAAGGTCCAACTGTAATAACCCAAAAGAAGCCTGGAGAAATCCCGCCCAAGGAAACGAAAATGTATTGTTCTTCAGGTTGGTATGATGTTCAAACCGAAGAAGGTGTTTTGCAGAAGAACGCACGAATTGAAGACGACGGAAAATTTATTAGCGGCGATAGTTTGTACTACGCTCCAAAACTGAAACTTGCCATTGGAAGAGGAAACGTTGTACTTATTGATACTGTTCAAAAACTGGAACTCAGGGGCGGATTTGTCAAAAGCGACGAAATCAATCATTTGGACATCGCAACCGATTTTCCACTGGCTATTCTAAAGAAAGGTTCAGATACACTATACGTTCGTGCGGACACACTTTTCCACCATAGAGATTCGTTACAAAAAACGCAGCGAGTTACAGGATACAAAGATGTTAGAATGTATAACCGACAACTTCAGGCAAAGGCTGATAGTTTGGTTTACGACAAAGACTCTCTACGGATTGACCTATTCGGAACACCTTATTTCTGGACCAAGAACTCCGAACTTCATGGCGATACGGTAACCGTGTATATGAAGAATGACACCATCATTGATAAACTTCATTTGCGTAATAACGCATTTGCAGCCAGTCTTGTAGATTCTACCGAAAAGTATTACAACCAAATGTCGGGCAAGGAAATCTGGGCATACTTTCAGAAAAAACCGAAAGAAGATCATGAATTGGTGAAAGCCGAGATCATTTCCAGCGCTTCATTGATCTATTATCCCGAACAAGAAAAGAAAACCGATTCTGCAACCATCATTCAACGAAAAGGATTGAATTATTTGGTAGCGGGTAAGTTTGTTGTCTACCTGGATTCGGGTGAAGTGAAACGCGTTTCGTTCATCAATCAGCCAGACGGACATTTCTATCCAATGAATCAGATTGAGGAAACCATGAAATTCCTGAAAGATTTTAGCTGGAATCCAGCACTTCGCCCAAAAACATGGGAGGAACTATTGGTGAAACCAGATATCTCTACTCCGCTCGATAACCCGGCTCCAGAAAAGAAAAGCAAGACTGAATCTCCTCCCTCGAGAGAGGATTAAGGAGGGTGGTAAATCCTTCTTCATTTAGTTACGAAAACCACCCACTCTACCCGTTTAACTTTTACTTTTTAACTTTTACCTTTTGACTTTTGCTTTCTAAATAGGGCACATGTCGTATTGTCCTCACAAGCAATCTGATGCAATTTTGTTTCATAAACAAATCCATTATGAAAACAATCATTTTTGCATTCTCATTCGTGTTCGGTACGGCAGTTTTCGGACAAGATGTTCAGTACAAGATTACTAAAGACGATCCAATGGATGTCAACAATCTGTACATCAATTTCGACCTGTTACAAACAGAATTCCCATTGAATAACATTTCAGGAACTTCATTCGGAATTGGAATTAGCCCGTACGCTTGTTACAACAACAAATTCGGAGCCGAGGCTACATTCAGAAGAGGCTGGTTGAATCTTTTAGGTATTCCTCGTGTGAATTTTGAATTGGGAGGATTCCTGAATCTAACTCAGAAAACCATCACTCGTAATCAGAAAGTAGTGCTCGACGTGAAAGAATGGGAAAGCGGTGGTAAAAAATACACTGAAACAAAATTCATCAAAGTTCCAGCTCAAAACATGCGATCTTTAGGTGTTCGAGCAGGATTTCTAACCAACAAGGAAACATACGATCCGGATGACGACGCAACACTAACTGAAACATACGAATACCGTTGGACAGGAATTTACGCTGGGATTCAGTTGACTTCTCAAATGAATTTAAGAATGAACACTGATAATTTCGGAGAAGCGGGTGCAGGATTTATCCGCAGATATTATGCAGACGTAACCATTCATCCAATGGCTTCACTTCGAGATATTCAAACAGACAATAAAGTGAATACTTCAATTGGAAGAATCGGTTTCCGTTGCGGATTAATTGCGATGCCAGCAGAAAGAAGAAAAATGCAGGCACCAATTTACATCAAAACAGAATTGGGCTTCAGACCGTTGGATGGGCCTTTCATGAATGTTTCATTCGGAATCAACATCAAACGTAAACTGAATAAATTGGGTGTTCACGAGGTGAAACGCGAAACTGAATAGTCATGAAAAAACTAGTCATCCTCTACTCCATTTTGCCCATTATCTCATTTGGGCAAATGGAAAACGTTGGAACACTGGCGAATAGTCAATACACAGAACTTTCGCCATATGTTACACCCGACGGAAGCAAACTATTCTTCATTCGTGAAGCACATCCGGGAAACACTGACTTTGGTGATACTCAAGACATTTGGTGGTGTTCCCTTGAAAACGATCAAATCACTTCAGAAGCGAAACATTTGGGATTTCCCTTCAATACGTTGCAGAAAAATGATTTGAGTTATCAATCGCCTGATGGACAAACACGCGTAATTAAAGGTGTAATTGACAAATTTGGAAAGTTCAAACGATCAGGGTATTCCATTTCAAGATTGACAGATAAAGGCTGGTCGGATCCGGAAGAAATGCACATTAAGAATTATGATTTCATGGTACGAGGGAAATACGTGGATATGTGCATGGCTCCTGGCGGAAACGTAATGATCCTTTCGTTTTCTGAAGAGAAAAACAGTCCGAATTCTGAATTGTACATGTCGAGAAATACTGGTGGAAACGATTGGACGAAACCACAAAAACTCAACTTCACTGTACCAGGAGATTTTGGAGCATTCATTGCTGCCGACGGAAATACCATGTACTTTTCAGGAGTAAGGTCGAACGGCTTTGGAAGCTCAGACATTTATGTTGTTCATAGAAGTGATGATTCCTGGTTGAACTGGTCGGAACCTGAAAATCTTGGTTCGGAAATCAATACCAACGAATGGGATGCCTACTTCATTGTTTCGCCAACAGGAAAAAATGCATTCATGATTAGCACAAGAGACGGCTCATCTGATATTTATCGCTATTCATTGGAGAAAGTGAAAGAAGAAGTAAAACCAAATCCGGTGATCATAGTTGAAGGAAAAGTGCAGAACGCAGAAACAGGCGCCGCACTATCCGCAGATTTATCTTACACTGACCTAACACTGAATTCTGTTCAGGGAGTTGGAAAATCATCCTTAGCCGAAGGAGTTTACAGATTTGTACTTCCATATGGAAACAACTTTTCCATCAGCGCGCAATTACCAGGCTTCTACGCGGAATCTGTTCATTTGGACTTGAAAGACAAAGGAGAATTCACAACTGTAAAACATGACATTCTACTTCGACCTATCAAGTTGGAAACCGTAATCCGATTGAACAATGTCTTTTTTGAAACGAATAAGTGGGACTTACTTCCTGAATCGAGAACTGAATTGGATGCATTGGTAAAGATCTTACAGCAGAATCCAACCATGAAGATTGAAATTCGTGGTCACACAGATAATGTTGGAAACGATGACACCAACTTAAGTCTATCAGAGAATCGTGCGAAATCTGTATTGAATTATTTGGTTGAACACGGAATTACAATTGATCGATTAACTTCTCAGGGATTTGGAGAAAGCAAGCCGATCACAACAAATGAAACTGCTGAAGGCAAACAACAAAACCGACGAGTAGAGTTTATCATACAAACCCTATAAATCAAACCTAAAAATAGAAGGCTGCTCGTTTTGAACAGCCTTTTTTATTTTATGAAAATCACGTCCGTACATTGACCATTCAAACCAACGCTTTCTCTCTATATTCATTAATAATGAACCACAGAGAAAAAGAGCGCGCAGAGTTGTATTTATTCAATAATCCGATGTTTCTGTGCTTTTTGAATGGCTTCAATTTTTGAATGCACCTGAAGTTTCACGTAGATATTCTCGATATGCTTACGAACCGTTGATGGAGCGAGGAACAAACTTTCAGCAATTTGCTTATAGCCAAATCCTTTGCTCAAATGCGTAAGAACATCTATTTCACGCGACGAAAGATTGATTTCTTCTTCAGTTATTTTCTCATTGACCTTGATCGGATTTCTCAATAACTTCAGCGCTTTCAACGCAATTCCAGCTGACATTGAAGCACCGCCTTCCATTAATCCCACTATACTATTCAATAACATTGGCGGAGTTTCATCCTTCAACAAATACCCATTTGCTCCAGCTTGAATGGCTCTAAAGATATGATCGTCGTCATCCAAAACCGTCAACATCATTACTTTGCATTTCGGAAAACGCTGACTGATGATTTCAGTAGCTTCAATTCCATCCATAAACGGCATTTGAATGTCCATCAGAATAACATCCACATTCGAATCTTTCTCAAGAAATTCGACCATTTCCTTACCAGTTGAAGCGTGAAATTTACAGATCAGCTCATTTTTGAAAAGGGCAATCTTATCCTGAATACTTTTGGCAAGAAATGGGTTGTCTTCGGCTATGGCTATGCGTATCATAAAGTGTCTTTAATTTTTCTCAAAAATCGTTTAAAGCTGCCCCATATTCAATACGACATTTGCCCTAGACTTCAATAAACAGATCACTGAAGTTCCTTTTCCAGGTTCAGAAACAAGTTCAAAAGCAGCATTCATTTTACTACTTCGGTGTTTCATATTCATGATTCCATTTCCGTAAGAACTGGTTTTTGAGTCAAACCCTTTTCCGTCATCTCTGATTTCGAATTTCAGCCCTTTATTTGTTTCATCAATCAAAATCCGAATTTCAGACGCTTCAGCATACTTCAATGAATTCTGGATAGCTTCCTGAATGATTCTATACATATTCAGCATTTCCGTAGCTTTCAATTCCGGATTACTTTCAACATTATTCTGAATTTCAATTGGAAGTTGGACTTTAGAACGCAACTCTTCTAACTTGTGCACAAGCGCATCTAAAGAACCATCTTCAGAATTCATTGCCCAAATGGTACTTCGCAAATCCTGCATGGTTTCTCTACCAAATTCAGAAATATTCCGGATCGAATTATTCATTGGCTCATTTTCAGAATCTACGTAGGTCAAATTATCCATTGAACTGATCATGTATGTGATCTGTGAACCGATATTATCGTGCAATTCTCGTGAAATCTCCAATTTCTGTTCGTTCAACTGCTGTTCGCGTAACAACTTTTCCTCTTTTTTGGTTTGCATCAATTCAGCTCTGGCTTGTTTTCTTTTACTTCTGAAATACAGGAAAACAACAATGAAAAGTAAAACCAATGTCACAGAAATGGAAGTCAGCATTAAGGATTTGAAACTGGCTTCGGCAATTTCTGCTTTATTTTCAGCTAGTTGAGCATTGTTTTCAGCAATCTCACGTTCTTTCTTTTCAAGCTGGTATTTAGCAAACATTTCAGCCTGATTTTTACTTCCCTGGAACAGCACAACACTGTCTTCGTACTTGTTCTGTAACTCAAAGTATTTTACCGATTCCTTATAATCACCACGCTTCTTTTCATTTGTTGCCAGATTTCCGTAAGCATTTGAAATTTGTCGGTATGACCGTGAATGAATCAACTGGTTCAAACTTTTATGAAG
>CAMLET010000214.1 GCA_946479125.1 uncultured Flavobacteriales bacterium | reverse complement strand
AATGTGAAACGTATTCGTCCAATCGAATTAGGACCGTTTGATTATGATAAAGAAAACTATACATCATTACTTTGGTTGAGCGAAGGAATTACGTCCTATTACGCTGATATTTTAATGGTTCGTGCAGGATTCGATTCTAAGGATGATTTCTTACGCGGTTTACAAAGTACGATCAATTATGTTGAAGGTGGAGTAGGAACTCGAGTTCAGCCGGTTTCACATGCCAGTTATGACGCTTGGATCAAAGCATATCGTCCAAACGAAAACAGTTCAAATACCACAATGACTTACTATTCTCGTGGGAGTATGTTGGGAGCGTATTTGGATGCGATGATCGTAAACAAGTTCAATGCTACAAAGTGTCTCGACGATTTTATGCAGTATTTGTATCAGGAATTCTACATTAAAAAGAACAGAGGATTTAGCGAGGCGGAATTTCAAACAGCTTTGGAAACGTTTTTAGGTCAGGACATGGATGATTTCTTTAAGAAATTTGTGAATGGAACAGA
This sequence comes from uncultured Flavobacteriales bacterium, assembly GCA_946479125.1. The sequence continues at coordinate 5,657 of CAMLET010000214.1, read as the reverse complement.
GCCGTTGGATTTTGCCAATGTGTTCCCTAAAATTGGTTTGAACGTAAATTACGTAGCTAAACCAACTCCAAGTTTCGGTGCAACATTCGCTCAAGAAGGAGGGAAGTGCATTGTGAAATCCATAAGATCTGGTGGCGCTGCTGAAACTTCAGGAATTTCGGTGAACGACGAAATTATTGGTTGTAACGGAATGCGTATTGATAAAACCGTACTAGAGAATTTCCTTAACTCTTTGATAGCTGGTGAATTCTGTGAAGTAATCGTTTCCAGAGAAGATGTGATTTTCAACGTTTCTGTAAAAATGGATGCTTACGAAAAACCGTTTTACAAATTGGAAATGCAGACACCATCAAGCGAGAAGTTTTATTACTGGTTGAGAGCGTTGGATTAAACTTGAAATAATGAAAATAGCATCAATCATAATAAGCTGCTCAATACTGATTTTGTTTTCTGCGTGTGCTGAAGAAGTTGCTGCCGACGAAGTAACTAAACAAGTCGAAAAAACGAATTCAGCAATTGAAGAGAACATGAAACTCATTGAACAGAACAATTATAGGAGAAAAAATAGAGACACAAGTACAAGAACTGACTGGACTTTTCATGATACCGTGAAGAAATAATCCTGAAATGAAAAGATTCCACCGTAAAGATTCACGAGTTAAAGAATACTAGATTTTATAAAGAAAAAGCCCCGGACTCATAGGAGAACGGGGCTTTTGTATTTTAATTAAATTGTTCTTAATCGAATTTCAATGAGCTTAATGCTTTTACAGCTTTTTCTTCAACATCTTTCTTTTGAGAAGCCAATGTCCAGAAGATAAATTTGTAAACGTTTCCTTTGTGATCGAAAGTTGCAATCCAGTATGCAATTGGAGCTGGAATACCAACTCGAGATCCTTCTACTGAAACCAAAGTTCCTTTTGCGTTCTTCGCTTTAAGAACTTTTGCAGCAGAAACATTCGTTAACGTTGTTTCGTTTTCCTTCATTAAGTCGAGCGTGTAGTTCAAGTAGTTTGTACTTAAATCTTTCTTGTCGTCGAATTTTGCCATGTAACGTAAAGCGTCTTCTGCTTCTTTAGAAGGCTCTTTGTTGCCAATCATATAGATTTCTTCTGTTCCGTTCATGTATTGAAAAGGAACACCTGCATCAAGTGAAGTTGTTGAAATCATACTGGATGGCAATTCAACATCCACAGCTAATGAATCTGAATGGATTTTTTGAACCGATTCTTCAGCGTCGATCAATTCATTGATTTCCGAACTTGTACTAGTTGAACCTGAGCAACTGTAAAACAAGGTAGTTGATCCTACTAGCAATCCGGCGAATAGAGCAACTTTAAAAAATGTCTTTTTCATAAATATTTGTACTGGTTTGGTACCAAGATAAGACAAAATCCAAAACTGGGCGAGAAGTGTTAAAAACTTGTACTAGACGAAAGAGAAAAGACTAAAGACAAAAGATCTATATGATCCTGTGACTTTTCTTCACTTCCTCTTTTGGCCTTCCTCTTATTGTTATTTCAACTCTGCTAAAGCTTGCTTTGTTCCAATGGCTGCAGTGATGTAATCGATCTCTGCTTTTGGTGAACGTGCCGGACTATGACTTCTTCCGTAGAAAATGATCTGCAGATGAAGTTTGTTCCACAACTCTCTCGGAAAGAGTTTTTTCGCATCACGTTCAGTTTCTTCAACATTTTTACCTGAAGTTAGACCCCAACGAACCATTAAACGATGAATATGCGTGTCTACCGGAAATGCGGGAACGCCAAATGCCTGAGACATTACTACAGAAGCCGTTTTATGACCAACTCCGGGCATGGCTTCTAAATCTTCGAAATTGTCAGGAACTTCTCCACCATGAAGGTTAATGATCATGTGTGACAAGTCGTAAATAGCCTGCGATTTTCTTGGACTTAAACCACAAGGTTTAATAATCTCACGAATTTCTTCAGGCGTCAGTTTGATCATTGCCTGTGGATTTCTGGCTTTAGCAAAGAGTAGAGGAGTAATCTGATTTACACGAACATCCGTACATTGAGCACTCAGTAAAACAGCGATCAATAAAGTGTAAGCATCCGTGTGATCTAAGGGAACAGGAACTTCCGGGTAAATCTTTTCCAATTCGTCAATAACGTATTGTGCTTTCTCCTTCTTGGTCATTATTCCTTTTCGTTTTCAATCAATCGTACCAGAATCTTATCAATTCGGGCACCGTCCATGTCAACCACTTCCATTTCGAAGTTCAACCATGTAATGATTTGTCCTGTTGTTGGTACTGAACGCGATTCATTCAAAAGTAAACCTCCAAGTGTCGTAAATGGCAGATCACCTAGTTGTTCTTCAAGGTTAAACCTTCTAAAGAATTCAGCAATCGGATATTGTCCATCAATTAACCACGAACCATCAGCACGTTCTACGAATTCAAATTCTTCTGCGTAGAAATCGTTGAAATCACCCACAAGAGCTTGCAACAAGTCGTTTAGCGTCACAATTCCTTGTGTCTGACCAAATTCGTCGGTAATGATTCCATAGTGCGTTTTTGTTTCCTTAAAATGCACCAGGGCTTCGTATGCTGAGATGTTTTCGTTCAGAAAGTGTGGTTTTAGAAGAAGGTCGCTGAGTTTGAAATCTTCCTGATTGATGGTTCTGAATAGATCTTTCAATAGTACAACACCAACAACGTGTTCTCTTTCTTCGTCAAAAACGGGATAAACAGAGTGAATTTCTTTTTCTACCTGTTCACGAACTTCATCAACGTTGTCGTGAATATCAATGAAGATAACGTCGTTTCTATGTGTCATTAACGAGCTCACGGTTCTGTCTCCCAAATGGAAAACGCGCTCCACGATGTCTTGCTCAATCTCCTGAACTTCTCCTCCTTCTGTTCCTTCCTGAATGATAGCTTTAATTTCCTCCTCCGTTACTTTGCTCTCAGAAGATTGTTTAACTCGTAAAAGCTTAAGCAATAAATCTGAAGTGGTTGTGAGTAGCCAAACAAACGGTGAAGTGATTTGAGAGATAATGCGCATTGGACGTGCCATTGTTTTTGCAATAGCTTCTGGATTGGTTAAACCAATGCGTTTTGGCACCAATTCTCCCAATACAAGGGAAAAGAAAGTGATGATAACAACAACAGTAGTTACTGACAGAAAAGGAGCATATTTTTTTAGTGAAGCAAAACCTTCGTAAAAGCCTTCAATGTCGGTTGTCATTTTTTCTCCGGAGAAAATACCCGTTAAAATTCCAATAAGTGTAATTCCAATTTGAACTGTAGAAAGGAAGCGATTAGGTGCTTGTAAGGTTTCCAGAACCATTTTCGCACTTTTATCACCGCGTTTTGCAGCAGCATCTAATTTTGATTTCCTGGCCGAAACGGTAGCAATTTCCGCCATGGAAAAGACACCATTTAGTAAGATCAGGACTAATATGAGGACGAGTTCCATGTTTAATTTGTTCTACCAGGATAAACCTTTAATGCTTCTGCTAAACAAATTACGGCATTTTTTAGATTCTCTTTATTCAATACGTATGCGATTCTAGCTTCTTGTTCTCCAGCTCCCGGAGTTGCGTAGAAACCATTTGCTGGTGCCATCATCACTGTTTGACCTTCAAATTCGAAGTCTTCTAATAACCATTGGCAGAATTTCTCCGCATTATCAACTGGGAATTTAGCAACACAGTAGAATGCTCCACTTGGTTTTGGACAAAATACACCAGGAATAGCGTTTAATCCGTCAACCATAATATTTCTGCGCTCAACATATTCAGCAACTACATCGTCAAAATAAGATTGAGGTGTTTCCAAAGCCGCTTCAGAAGCAACCTGGTCAACAGTTGGAGGAGACAAACGTGCTTGTCCGAACTTCAACGCTGCAGCCATTACTTCCTTGTTCTTCGAAACCAAAGCTCCAATTCGTGCTCCACACATGGAATAACGCTTAGAAACAGAATCGATCATGATTACATTGTTCTCAATTCCTTCTAAGTTCAAAACAGAGAAAGGTTGAGCACCATCGTAACAGAATTCACGGTAAACTTCGTCAGCGAACAAGAACAGATCATGTTTCTTAACGATATCACGCAATTGCTCCAATTCTTCTTTAGAATACAAATATCCCGTTGGATTTCCCGGATTACAAATAACAATTGCTTTTGTTTTTGAAGTGATTTTCGCTTCGATTTGAGCAACCGGAGGCAATGCAAAACCAGATTCAATATTAGCTGTTACGGGAACAACCTCCAATCCTGCAGTTACCGCAAAACCATTGTAGTTTGCGTAAAACGGTTCAGGAATAATCACTTCATCACCTGGATTACATGTCGACATAAATCCGAAGATCAATGCTTCTGATCCACCAGTTGTGATGATAATATCTTCAGTATTTACAGGCAAACCACTCTTTTGGTAAGTAGCTGCTAATTTTGTTCTGTACGATTCGAAACCAGCAGAGTGACTGTATTCAATCACTTTCGGTTCAAAATTTCGAATAGCCTTTAAAGCCACTTCAGGAGTTTCAATATCCGGCTGACCAATGTTCAAGTGGTATACAGTTTTTCCACTTTTCTTTGCTTTCTCTGCGTAAGGGACCAATTTACGAATTGGCGATGCAGGCATATCTATGGCCTTTTGCGAAATTTTTGGCATTGTTTGTTTAATTTATCTAGCGCAAATTTAAGCAGATTGTCGGTATAACGATGAAAATCATCATTTTTGCTCTATGCGAAACGTGACTTTTGTGTGTGTTTTATCACTATTGGTTTTCTCATGTGGTTCAAATAGTTCTGCAGACGAGGTAAATAGTGGTGCACAGGAACTCAAAGCCCAGTTAGATTCTTTATTGAAAGAACAAGAGAAAACGAAGAACTTGAAAGATTCGTTATCGCCAAAATCGTCAAAAGGCATTTTTCTTTTAAACGGAAAAGACACATTGGTTCCTGTTGATGCATTCAATTCGCATATTTATTGGGATTTGAAGTACGCGTCGACCGATAATTTCATGCATCATGTGTTGTACGACACTTTGGATAAGCTTTATTTACAGGTAGATATTGTTCGAAAATTATCCAAGATCCAGGAAAAACTCACTTCTACCAATTCGAATTACCATTTATTGGTTTATGATGGTGTTCGACCGTTAAGTGTTCAATGGGAAATGTGGAATGCTTTGGATTCTATTCCTGTTGCTCAACGTGGATTATTCGTGAGTAATCCAGCTAACGGAAGCGTTCATAATTATGGTGCAGCAGTTGATTTAACGATTTGTGATGCGAAACGCGTTCCTTTAGATATGGGAGCTGGATATGATGATATTCGAAAGATCGCTTACCCGAGTTTAGAAAAACAATTTTTGGCGAGTGGTGAATTAACTAAAGTTCATATTGCCAATCGCGAACTACTTCGTAAAATGATGCGAAGCCAGAATTTCAGTGGAATTCCTTCAGAATGGTGGCATTTCAATGCGTATTCCAGAGCTGTTTCGAAAAGTAGGTATGGTATTGTGAAGTTTGAACTTTTACCTGAAAAATAAAGATGATTTTGATAACTCATAACTAATACTCCATCTCCTAATCCCAACTAGGAATCTCATTACTCCTAATTTTTAGTAGGAATTCCCCAAACACTTGATTTTGTGATGAAATAGCGATTTAATCCTACT
>CAMLET010000213.1 GCA_946479125.1 uncultured Flavobacteriales bacterium | reverse complement strand
CGTGCTGTATTTATGTCAGAATTTTCAGTTTATCCAATTCTCCGACGAATTGACCACTGGAAGCAGTATTATGCCGCACAAGAAAAATCCAGATGCGTTTGAATTGATTCGAGCGAAATGCAACCAAGTAAGTACGCTTTCTTTTGAGGTTTCAGCAATTACGCGTAACCTCACTTCAGGTTATCATCGTGATTTTCAACTTCTGAAAGAACCGCTTTTTCGAGCAATTGACCTAACAGCAGATTGTCTTGAGATGTTACGTTTCATGATGAGTCAACTTGAAGTTTCAAGTGATTTGATGGAAAATCCGTTGTATTCGTCTGTTTACTCTGTTGATGCAATTAAAAAGCTCGTAGATTCTGGAATTCCGTTTCGTGATGCTTATGTGCAAATAGGAAAGGAAATTGAAGCAGGTAAAGTTTTGAAATCATCTTCAATGAAAACCACACACATTGGGAGTTTAGACAATTTACGGATCGACTTGATTCGGGAGAAGTTGAACCAGCGAGTTGAACCGAATTGAAATAGGGTTGTATCGGAAAACAAAAAGTCTTATGAAAAACCGATTTCGACTACTACTTGGTTTTATTTCTCTTCAAGTTACTTTGTACGCGCAAGACGGATATTCTTCAGCAACCATGGCGATGCTGAAAAGTGAATACTATGAAACCTATGTAAATGATAAAGGTTTATCCAAGGAGCAGAAAGAATACTATCGCACCGGAGCATTGAAAGTAATTCTGGCCGATAAAATAGTTCCAGAGGAAATTCTGAATTATCATCGTCATCTAATTGCGATGCCCGGGAAAGGTCAGAAAGTGAATCTGGTTCCGGAGATTACTGAACATCCGTTGTTACAGAATCATTATTTGATGCAGTTGGGAATTGCGAGTGATACGGTTATTCCGCAAAACAGACAGCCAACCGGAATCATGTACGTTCTTGACATAAGCGGTTCAATGGGCGATGGAAAGTTGGAAAAAGCGAAAGATGCTATTCTGGCAAGTTTGGAGCGGATGTATCCAACGGATTATTTCGGAATTACCTTGTTTGATGATCAGGCAGAAGTATTAATTCCTTATGAAGCTTTCGGTTCTCGCAGAAAGGACATTATTAGCAAAGTGAAGTCACTCCAAACTCGTGGTGGGACAAATATTCTTTCTGGACTAGATTTGGCAATTGATCGAATGATGACGGATAAACTTCCTGAACATGCGAAATCAATCTTATTGCTTACTGATGGAAATACCAACGTGGGAGTAACTCAAAAAGAAGAATTGATCAAACAATATCAAAACAAAACCGAGAACGGTATTCGTATTACAACCATGGGAATTGGTATTGATTTGCATCAGGATTTATTGCGTGACCTTTCGGAGCAAACGCATGGACAATTCCACTACATTGAACGTTACGAAGACATTGAGAAAACCTGTGTAAAGGAATTTGGAAGTTTGGCATTTCCTATTGGGAAAGAAGTGATGTTGAGTGTTGCCATTCCTGCTTGTTTTAATGTAAAACAGGTTTACGGAGCAAGTAATTGGGTGATGAAAGAAGGCGTTGTTCAAATACCGTTAATGGATATCAATTACTTCTTAACCCAGGTTGTAATGATTGATCTGGAGTTGAATTCTGAAATGAAAATGGATACGAAAAATCTTACTGCAAGTTTGTCGTACACCAACTATACGGAAGGAACGCCTGAAAAAATCGAAAGTAGTACAATGAATATTGCCTCTGACAATTCACTATTATACAATGATTTCATGAAAAACTTCCTGATTGCACATTGGGCGGTTGAATTGAGAAATATGTCTGAAACTTATACTGTTAATCAGGACGAAAAAGCACTACAGCAAAAAGTAGAAGAAATGTTGAGCAATCCGTTACTGGGAGGCAATAAAATGAATTCGGATAAAGACGTTTTACGGATGAAGCAAGTATTTGATAAGCTTTCGGTACTTGTCAGTTAATGTCAAATTCATCCGCCTTAACATGCGTTAACAAGCTTGGCTTTTGAATTTTCAATTAAGATTGTATGTTTGGATTCGTTAAACTAAAGACTATGAAGAAATTAGCAATCATTGCAATCGCATTTTTCGGAACAACCGCTGCTTTCGCTCAAACGGAAAGAAAAGTAGAGCAAGTAGAAAAACGAGAAGTAAAGAAAGAGGTGAAAATGGAAGACGTAAATGGTGAGAAAACGCTTACCATTATTACATCGGAAAATGGAAAAGTAACCGAAGAAGTTTACAAAGGTGCTGATGCTGAGAAGAAGCTAACAGAAATGGATGCTGGCATGAAATCAGAGAAGATTACTCAAGACGTTGAAGTAACGGATGAGAATGGCGTGAAAACCGTGAAAATCATCAGAAACGAAAACGGAAAAGTGACAGAAGAAGTTTACAAAGGAGCTGATGCAGATAAGAAGTTGAAGGAACTTGAAATGAACGGTTCTTCAGAAAGAAAGATGCATACTGAAGAACAACGCATCGAAATTAAGAAAACGCATAATGAGTGAGTTCGACTCCGCTCACTTACCGTTTATGAAATTTCCCGGCCGAATTGATTTTTCAATTCGGCTTTTTCTTTGAAATAAATTCTAATAATGAAGAAAAGGAACGTTCCTAAGATGAGTAGAATCGAGTCAACAATACAGCCTATTATTACAAGATCCTTTTCTACAGGATTGCTCCAGTTTTTTGTGAAAGGGAAGAAAAAATATACGGAATACCCCCTGAAAAGATTTAGAATGTAAATCAGGCAAATGGCAAAGGTCAAATTTTGAAAACGTGGTTTGGACACAAAACCAATAATGACGGTGATTAGTGCAATCAAAGGCATTAGAATCTCTGGATTCATTAAAAGCTCAAAGAATTTCGTTGATTCAATACCCGTAACTGTATTGTATATAAGTAAAATGAAGCATGCAATTGTAATTTGAACGAGAACACCAATAACATTGAAAATGCGAATGAGATGATAAGTTTTTTTCAATGTCACTTGCTTCGAATTGAAGTCTAGATTAAAAAAACGGTCTTTCTTACGCAAAAGCAGCATGATCATCAAGCCCAATGAAAAAAGATAGAGTATTGTGAAAGAAATATCCATGTAATCAGCTTGATTAGGATTTAGGATATATGATGTAATGCTTGAAAGTAAATTGAAAAATATAGACGTAATTAAAAATAGAAGGATGCCATACATTTTCTGATATACGAGGAATATAAAGCTGCAATTGATCAACATTCTTATGATGTACCAATAAATTGATTCTTCATTAATAAATAAAGTACCGTTGTAAATTCTAACGCCAATCGACCAAAGAACTGGTAGAAGAAGTGAAGTGATTACAAGAATATGAAGTGTTTTATTTGACTTAGCTGTTGGTTCCATTTCTAATTATTTCGAAACTGAAAATTAGAAAATAAATAGCAAAGGTTATCGAGCGGAGTCGAGATATCCTCTTTCCTCTATGCATCCTTCCTTTTGGAGTTTGCAACGGTGACTGAGTCCGCCGCGGCGGAAAGTCAAGTTGCCACCGCCAAAGAAGCCACACTAATCCGAATTCCAGGGAACTTCTGCTGCAATTCCTTTACACAAACTTCTAATGTTGAACCCGTTGTAATGACGTCGTCCACCAATAAATAATGTCCGGTTTTTTCCTCTTGTTTCGAAGCTTTGAAAACCTGCTGCATATTTTCCCAGCGAGAGAGCAATCCTTTCTTGGTTTGACTTTCTGCAAATATTTGCCGACGCAACATGTTGTGTGCAACTGGAATCTGCAATATTTCTGCTATTCCATCAGCAATTTTCTCTGCTTGATTGTAGCCTCGTATAAACTGCTTTTTCGGGTGAAGAGGAACTGGAATAATTCCATTCAGATCTTTTAATGCTTCCAGTTGTTTTAGTCTATTGCCGATTTCTTGTCCGTAGTACCAACCCAATTCAGATCTGGAGTTGTATTTCAGGTCGTGCAAAATCCGTTGACTCGCACCGCTTTGTGTAAAATAGAGCAAGGCAAATGTGTTTTCCAGTTTAACACGTCCCCAAAAAAGTTTGTCGAGAGAAGTCGGATCCTGATAACTTTCAAACAGCGTGTATTGCAGTTCAGATTCACAAACGGCACAAATTCCTGATTTTGATCCAACAAGTTCGTCGTTGCAAGAGTAACAATACTGTGGATAAATGAGTTGTAGAAAATCGTTGCGATAATTTTTAAGTTGTTGAGTTAGATTCATGCAAATGGTTGTTTTGTCAACGAAACTTACATGTTTAGGCTGAAAAGTGTTTGGACATAATGTCCGAATGTATTTAAATGATATGACTTCCTGATTTCATAAAAACACAAAAACATAATATTATGAAATGGTATTTTTTGTCGACGAATATTTGCCCGTTTTCACCCCCAAAATGTTAAAATTCAAGGTCGATTTTTCGTAAAAGCTAGCAAAAATGAGCAACTCAATTCTATTCACATTCATTTGTTGAAAAGCGTAATGTCAGAGGCTTTGCAAAGACCGTCAAATTGGCGTAACTTGCTAGAGTATTTCATTAAAGGCCTTCATATACAAGACTTTGCTATGTTAATGATGAATATCCAAAATTGTTCGACAAATAACAGAATATGGACTGTGAATATCTTTGAAGAGTATGTTGATAAACTCGCTAAGTGTTCTTCTTAAAGGATTTCGGAATTAGCTTGTTGAAAACCTCGACTTATTGTTTATTTCTTTAATTGCGAGAAGAAAGAATTTTGACAACTTTTGTATGCCTCATTCAGGGAACAAAATCGAATTTTAGAACATAGCTTCTAATCGAGATATCAAAAGAGCGGGGAAACAAAACATTTACAATACACACTGTAAAAAGCGCATTCGTAATGACGAACGTGACAGGGAATTATTGACTTATAAATTTAGAACAGAAATGTCTCAGATTGAACCAATTTTACAAGAAAACAAGAACAGATTTGTACTGTTCCCTATCGTTCATAACGATATTTGGATGTTCTACAAAAAAGCCGAAGCAAGTTTTTGGACTGCAGAGGAAATTGATTTGTCTCCAGACTTGTTGGATTGGGAATCGAAGTTGAATGACGACGAGAAACATTTCATTAAGCATGTCCTTGCATTTTTTGCAGCTTCAGACGGTATTGTAAATGAAAATTTGGCTGAGCACTTTTTATCTGAGGTGCAATACACAGAAGCGAAATTCTTTTACGGTTTCCAGGTTGCTATTGAAAATATTCACTCTGAAACTTACTCTTTGTTGATTGATACCTACATCAAGGATTCAAAAGAGAAAGATCATTTGTTCAATGCATTGGAAACAATTCCATGTGTTCAACGAAAAGCGGAGTGGGCAATGCGTTGGATTGACAACGGATCTTTTGCTGAGCGTTTAGTTGCATTCGCAGCAGTAGAAGGAATTTTCTTCTCTGGTTCATTTTGTTCAATTTTCTGGTTGAAGAAACGCGGCTTGATGCCAGGATTGACATTCTCAAATGAGTTGATTTCAAGAGATGAAGGGTTGCATTGTGATTTTGCATGTTTGCTTTACACGCAGCATTTGCAAAACAGATTGCCAAAAGAACAAGTTCGTGATATTATCATGGATGCAGTAGAAATTGAAAAAGAGTTTGTAACCGATGCACTTCCTGTGAAGTTAATAGGTATGAACGCAGACCTAATGGCACAATACATCGAGTTCGTGGCTGATCGATTATTGGTTGAATTAGGAAATGAAAAAGTGTATAACACTACAAACCCATTCGACTTCATGGATATGATCTCGATTCAGGGAAAAACAAACTTCTTCGAGAAACGTGTTGCTGAATACCAAAAAGCAAACGTACTTGGAGGAAACAAAGACAGTCAGGTATTTAGTACAGACGAAGATTTTTAATTAGCAACAACCAATTACTCTCCGCCTGAGGCGGAGAAAAACCCAAAATATAGGAGAGCACTACTATGTATGTATTAAAAAGAGACGGAAGAAAAGAAGCAGTGAAGTTCGACAAGATCACTGCGCGCATCATCAAGATGTGTTATGGGCTTGATCCTTTAGTTTCGCCAGAAGCAGTGGCGATGAAAGTGATCGAAGGTATTTACGATGGCGTATCTACCACAGATTTAGATAACCTTGCAGCAGAAGTTGCAGCGGCAAAAACGATG
>CAMLET010000212.1 GCA_946479125.1 uncultured Flavobacteriales bacterium | reverse complement strand
CTGGAGATGAATTTCTTGGTAAATACGAACACTGGAAAAGTGTTGCTAGAAAAGGAATTAAAGAAGGAGTTGTTAACTGTCGAGGAGGAATGCCGGAAAATGGCTTGCCTTACATTGAGCACGGAGGAATTGTTTTTCGTCCGGTTGACAAGAGAGAAAACTACATTAAGCGTTGTGTGGGTGTCCCAGGTGATATGATTGAAGTTAAAGATGCTCAATTATACGTTAATGGAAAAAAGGCTGATCCATTTCCATATCAAAGTTACGGTTATCGATTTACCGATTCAATTGTTTTATCTGTTAGCCAGTTGAATGGTTTAGGATACTACGAAAGCGAACATGATTTTGCAACAGAACAAGGTGTTTATGTCACGATGATGTATTTAACCAATGCTATGCATTCTAAAATCATGAAGAAATTCCCTTCACTTAAAATTCATAAGGTTGATGATAAAAGATATTCTAGCGAAAAAGGTTATAAACCAACAGCATTCGAGAGAATCGGAAATTTAGCTTTTTTCCCGAAAGACCTGTCTATCAATAACACAGTTGCCAATTACAAACTTGGTGTTCGTATCCCGAAAAAAGGTTCGGTTGTCACTTTAACAAAAGACAACATTTCCTGGTACCGCAGAATTATTACGGCTTACGAACGTCATAAATTGGTGGAGAAAAACGGAGGTTTCTATATTGACGGAAAGAAAACCAGCAAATACAAATTTGCCATGAACTATTACTGGTTGATGGGAGATAGTAGAAACAACTCTGCGGATTCACGTGTTTGGGGGTTTGTTCCTGAGGATCATGTTGTCGGGAAAGCTTCTATTGTTTGGTTCTCTAAAGGATCTCTGGGAGTTCGTTGGGATCGTTGTTTTCATTTCATTAAATAATGTCTGAAACGTTCCCCATTTCTTACTGGGGAAGTATTCTTTACTTTCAGGAACTTGTTCAGCATGAACATGTAGTTCTTGAAGCGTTTGAACATTTCCCGAAACAAACACACAGAAACAGATTCAGCATTGTATCTGCAGCTGGTGAATTGGTGCTTACTGCTCCGGTTACAAAACCAAACGGGAACAAAACGTTCACCAAGGACATTGAGCTAATTACCGACAAAAGTGTGCTGCTTAAAAACTGGCGCGCCATAACTTCGGCTTATGCTTCTTCCCCATTCTTTGATCATTACGAAAAAGAACTGACTGAATTGTTTTTGAATCCGAATACAAATCTTTTACAGCACTGTATAGACATCAATTCGTTCTTATTGAAATGTTGGGGATTTGCTATAGAATTTACAACGAGCACAAGCTTCGATTGGAGAACACAATCAGAAAAATTAGAGTTCGACTACCTGAAAAAGGATTCGGACAATTATTCCGTTTATAATCAGGTTCTATTCCAAAAGGATCAGGAATTTATATCAAACACATCCTCACTTGACCTGCTTTGCAATCTTGGTCCGCTGGGAAGAAACATAATTTTATCCGCAAATCACTGACAGAATGAGTTATATGTAGAATCTATTGATTAAACGTAAAAAAAAATTAAAAAGTCTTTGAATATTTAAAAATCAAAGTTATATTTGTTCTGATTTAGGTGGTTAGGTTAGGTTGATTAGTGAAAGGAGTTTGGACGCCCGTCTAGGCTCCTTTCACGCTTTAATAAGGTTTCTGATTCTTAAATGTTGTTGACTCCGGATACGTAATCGCCATTTTCTCCTTGTAAAGAAATTTCTTCTGCAGCGATTCGAAAGGTCGGTATATGTAGTATATAAAGTTATCACGTAGTACAATGTTATCAGCATAACGAAAAGAAAGTGGAATTATTTCACCAAGCTCTCCAGTCACACAATCAAAATGCTGTAAAGTTGTTTTTCCGGCATTCTCGTAAACTACATAAACCTGCCCAGTAACCTGATCTTGCAAAAGCAATTTCTTCCAACCACTTTCCTTCGGGCGCAGATGATAATAAATAGGTAATGAATCCATCAAATCGCCTTTGTTATCGTAACGAAACATTAGATTCTTGTAGTGATCGAAAACGAAAACCGTATCGTTTCTGCTGAACATTGGGGCGTACACTTCTTTGTAGTAAAGACTTTGGGTAAAATAAGTTGCTCCAACCCAAACTTCAGCATCAATACCAGTTTCAAATTCCTTCTCTTTTGCCCAGATCTTTGTACGAATGTCTACCCATTTATATTCCGATCTATACAATTCCATCATAAATTCGTCTTCAATTTGAGCAATCTTCTTATAACTGGAATCAACGAAGTTGTAGGTAAAATAATCGAATGCAGGATAAAGCTCGTTGTAATTTGAAAAGAAGAAACGAGAAGTGTTTGAGTCAACTATTGGCGCAATGTAACTCATGTAATACGCTTTATCAATATTCGAAAGCTGCACCTTTCCTCCATAATTTGAGATTCCCATTACATTATTCTCAGAAACCACGTGCGGATTTCCTCTAAAGTCGCGGATAATTTCTAATGGTTTTTCCTTTGTCGGGATTTCAAATGAACTATTGTATTCCTCAAAGTACAACAACTCTGTTCCTTTTTTGTAGTTCTTAGGATAAGTGAGCAAAAGCATCTTCCCATCCGGAAGGAAATCAAAGTCATACACCGAAAGTCGCTCTGAATGATAAACTGTATCTGGAACTCCTGGTGCCAAAATTTCTACTTCACGTAAAACTCTTGCCCAAGCTAATTTCAATTTAATGGTAATGGTATCTGCATTCTTGTAAACTCTCGCATCAGGAGCATTTCTAACTTCGTATGCGGCATGATCAAAATGAAACTTGACAGTATCTGCGCTGCCTACGGTAATATGAGCTATTCCAGAAAGATTCGTATACGACTCCTCCGTGTATTTTCCGTTTACAATCGGAACAATCATCAATCGGGAAACGGGATCCTTGGTCGTTTGATCCATCGCCTCAATCCTTAAAACCGTTTGAGCTGATAATCCTAAAGAAAGAAGAAGGAAGGAAAGTAAGATGAGCGCTTTCATAGTTGCTGTTTCTCTTTTGATGAGAAAAAAAAGTTATTCCATAAAAAAGGGCTCTTTCGAACCCTTTTGATTTTGTTATACTGTTAGTATCCAGCCAAATTCATCAGGAACCAATCCTGCTTTCATATCGTCTAAATACTTATGTACTTTATTTGAGAATTCTCGACCTTCTACCGGAGGCAAGATCAAATCTGTGTCTCTGTATCCAATTTTTGCAATTGGTGCAATTGTAGCAGCTGTTCCTGCTCCAAAAGCCTCGGTCAATGAACCGTTGTTAGCAGCCTCAACAATTTCAGCAACAGAAACCTTACGTTCCTCTACTTCCATTCCCCACTGCTTCGCCAATTCAACTACAGAACGCTTCGTAATTCCACGTAAAATCGTATCACTCTCTTCCGAAGGAGTTACCAACTTTCCATTAATAACGAAACAAATATTCATTGTCCCACTTTCCTCAACATATTCATGAGTTTTACCATCTGTCCACAACAACTGGTGATACCCTTTCAACTGACCTTTTTTAGCAGGATAAAGCGCTGCTCCATAATTCCCTGAAGTCTTTGCTCTACCTACACCACCTTCGGATGCACGTGTATAAAATACTTCGATTTTAACATTCACCGGTTCACTATAATAAGCCCCGACAGGACAAGCAAAAATCATGAAACGATACGTATCAGAAGGTTTAATACCGATTAACTCATCAGTAGCAAACATGAACGGTCTTAAATATAAACTATAACCATCTTTCGTTGGAATCCACGAAGAATCTACCTCAGTTAATTTTCTTACCAATTCCACAAACATATCTTCAGGAATCACAGGCATACACATACGCTCACATGATTCTGCGAGACGTTTAGCATTCATATCCGGACGGAAAATAGCCACTTCACCATTTGCCTTTCTATAGGCTTTCATTCCTTCAAAAATGGACTGTCCATAGTGAATAGCTGACATTGCGGGGTGCATTTGTACTGGACCAAAAGGAACTATCTCAGCTTCTTGCCAAGCTCCATCTTTGTAATCCATAACCAGCATATGATCAGTGAATATTTTACCAAACGGTAAGTTATCCCAATCTACCTGGCCTAGTTTCGATTCAGCAACCGACTGAACCTTAATAGAAACTGTTTCTTGCATAATTTCGATTTACAGTTGCGCGAAGATACTTAATAAACCTGAGTTCAACATATGCTTTGAAGTCATAAATATGAAATATTAATCGCTGGTTTTTAATTGTTCTGAAAGTAAGCATTTAATACTTCGTTTGCAATTTCTCCCAGAAGTTTTTATCCTTGTAACCGAATGCAAAAAAGCCAGGAAATACTGCGTCAAATATGGGGTTATGATCAATTCAGACCTTTACAGGAAGAAATTGTTGATGCAGCTATTTATGGAAAAGATGTTTTGGCCCTACTTCCTACTGGTGGCGGTAAATCCATTTGTTTTCAGGTTCCTGGAATTGCACGTGACGGACTTTGTTTGGTGATTTCACCTTTGATTGCGCTAATGAGTGATCAGGTTCAGCAATTGAAAAGTCGAGGTATTCGCGCTGCAATGATCACCAGCGCCATGTCTTATAAGGAAATGGATTCCATGCTCGACAATGCACGTTTTGGTGGTTTAGATTTTCTATATCTCTCACCCGAACGCATTCAAACGGATATGTTCAGGGAGCGAATGAAACTCACGAACATTGGATTGATTGTGGTTGACGAAGCACATTGTATTTCGGAATGGGGGCATGATTTCCGTCCGGCATACCAGCAAATTGCAAGCATTCGTGATTGGCATCCGGGCGTTCCAATTATTGCAGTAACAGCAACCGCAACAAATAAAGTAAAGGAAAACATCATCGAAAGCTTGAAGTTGAAGGACGTTCAAATCTTTGAATCTTCTTTTGATCGACCGAATATTGCTTACGATGTTTACCACGTAAGTGACAAACTTTCTTCGCTTGCACGGCTTTGTAAATCACACCAGGGACAGGTTGGAATCATTTATTGTCAGACCCGACGCAGTGTGAAACATGTTGCCAGTTATTTGACTGCAGCCAGAGTGAAAACTGCTATTTATCATGGCGGTTTAAGCGCTAAGGAACGTGATCAGGCAATGAAAAGTTGGTTGGATGAAAAAACTCCGATTATGATTGCAACGAATGCTTTTGGAATGGGAATCGACAAACCAAACGTTCGCTTTGTTGCACATTTTGAGTTACCCAATAATCTGGAAGCGTATTTTCAGGAAGCCGGTCGCGCCGGAAGAGATAACAAAACCGCTCAAACTTACGCCTTGGTTATCGATAACGATAAAGTGGATTTGGAACGCCGCATTCGGGAGCAATTCCCTGAATTGGATAGAATCAAGTTCATTTATCGCGCATTGATGAATTTTCTGAAGATTGCTATTGGCTCAGGAAAGGACGAATCTTATCCTTTTGACATTGCTTCCTTTTCAAAACGCTATGATTTCAGTATCAATGAAATTTATGCTTCGCTGAAATTGTTGGAAATGAACGGCGACATGTTGCTGTCGGAAAGCGGAATGCTTGGTTCGAGAGTAAAAATTGCAGTTGACAACGCTCATTTATACAGCTTTCAGTTAAAGAATTACGAATTAGATCCGTTGATCTCCGCTCTAAGTAGAAGATACAGAGCGGTTTTTGATGAATTCACTGAAATTGACGAAGAAAGTTTGGCGATTGTACTGAAGATCAGTGAAGCTGAATTGACCAAGCAACTAAAATCATTGGAAATTAATGGTTTGATTGACATTAATTGGAGAAGTCAATTGCCTATTGTGACCATGCTTCATGAACGTTTACCAGACGATTATCTGAATTTAAAACCATCTGTGTATTCATTCCGAAAAGAGCAAGCTTTGAAACGTTTGGAAGCGATGATCAATTTTGTTGATTCGCACCAATGCCGACAACGCTTTATCATTGAATACTTTGAACAGAATATTCCGGATTGTGGACGATGCGACTATTGTAGATCAAAATCCAAAGAATCTGAAGTTTCCATCAACGAATTGCTCGTCAATTACCTGAAAGAACCAAAAGGAATGGAAGAAATTCTCGCTGGCTTCGATCTAATTCATCACCCAACCGTCAAGCAATTGCTCCGCGAATGGCTGATAGAAGAAAAGATCAATTTTGAAG
>CAMLET010000211.1 GCA_946479125.1 uncultured Flavobacteriales bacterium | reverse complement strand
ACTCATACTGTCGTACAAAGCACTGTTCTGGAAGGAGAATCCAATTCTCAGACGAAGTTCATCCAGTTCTTTTCCTTTGAGCTGATCTACATTTTTACCCAAAACCTGCACATGACCTTTATCCGGTAAAAGCAAACCAGCAATGATCTTTATCAGAACTGATTTTCCCGTTCCTGAACGACCAAGTACAACCATGTTTTCACCCTTCATCACTTCCAGACTCACGTTTTTCAGAATATCGAGCTCACCAAACGATTTGTATAAATGTTTGATACTGATAACCGGTTTCCCTTCGATATGATGTTCTTCACTTTCCATTTTCCAGTTAATAGTAACGAATCCAATTCGCCATTTGTACAATCACCACTTCTTCAATAAACACCAGGAACATGGCCAAAACAACCGCCTGGTTCGCTGCCCGACCAACTCCATAAGTTCCCTGAACCGCATTGTAGCCTTTGTAACAGCCAATCATTCCAATTGTAAAACCAAACACGGTTGACTTAAAAACAGAAGAGAATATATCAAGAAACGTGATGGTTGAAAACCCATTATTGATGAAGGTTGTCATACTCACAGCTTCGTTGGCATGAACACTAAAATAAGATCCGAGAAGTGCCACGAATCCACAGTACAATCCCAAAACGGGAACAGTTAGCGTACATGCAATAACTCTTGTTGTTACCAGATATTTGAATGGATTAATCGCTGAAACTTCCATGGCGTCTATTTGCTCTGTTACGCGCATAGAACCCAATTCTGCTCCAATGCTCGAACCAACTTTTCCGGCGCAGATCAGTGCTGTAACCAGTGAAGCCAGGGCACGCACAATTGCAATTGAAATGAGCGATGGAAGCCAGGAAGTAGCACCAAATTCTGCTAATGATGGACGGGATTGTTTTGTAAATACGATTCCGGTAATAAAGCCGGTTAATGTGATTAACGGCAAGGACTTTAAGCCCAGCTCGTAGCATTGATTGATGATTTCGCGCCAATGAAAAGGTGAGCGAAAAGCCTCCTTGAAAAATCGCGCTACAAACAGACACGCTTTATGAACGTCCAGAAAATACTGGTCTATTCCCTTTGTGAATACATATTTCCGACGAGACTTTCTCAAAATTCAACATTTTAATGAACACCAGTTTCTGTGAAGATGAGGAAGTTGAGCAAGAAATTTCTTACATAATTTTTGGATTGGGTTACACAATTGCCATTTTTGAGAAAGGTGAAATAATCTGAAAACTACATTTTTGCTGGTGTTAGAGTGGAAATACCAATGAAGTTTCAAACGGTGATTTGAAAACCATTTTAACTTTTTAAAACAGTTTATTCCTCCAATTCGTTCTCTCTAAATGCTGTTGGGACCAAATTCGGAATCACTTTTAATACAATAGGAAGAAGAAGTGCTCCACCAGGTAAGAGGAAAATAGCCAAAGCCGGCATCGATTTTGCGATATCCATGAATTGTGTTTTTACTTTTTCCTTTTCTTCTTTGGAAAGTTCAGTGCTTGTAGATTTACGAATCAGAGAAACCAATTCCTTACTTTGTTTCAACTCAACGGCAAGTTTGTCTTTGTTTCGACCTAAGATCTTGATCCAGCGTTTAGACACACTGTTCATCATGTTTTCTACCGAACCGGCATCTTTCAGGTAAGAAATGTTGTTCTGGTTTTCCAACACAAAGTGCTGGGCCAACATGATCGCCTGTTCCACGTCAGAATCACCTAATGAAAGCCATTCACCCAAATCGACAAGGAAATTTCGTTCGTCATCAAGTGATTCGTGGTTACAGAAAACAGTCAACGCGGAAACATCAAGTAGAAAACGTTTTACATTCCAACCACCTTTCAATTCGGGTTCCAATTCATTGAGTGAAGTTCCGTTCTTGAAACGAAGTTTTGCCAATTCACGTTCTTCCATATCCAAATCGGCTGAAAGTAGGAAAGTATCGAAAAGTGCTTTTTCACTTTCTTCTACAGTTCCATCAGAGTAAGCTGAAAGTGTAATGATCGCCAATGAAAGCAGTGCCAATTGCTGGTAATCGAGTGTATTCTTCGAATTGTTTACCAGAAAATCATCGAAAAGCAGAATATCAAGGTAAATGAAGGCGTTGTTGAAATAAGTCAACCACGATTTTGTACTGGATAAATGTCGTTGAACATCGCAGCGTTTGTGGAGTACGCGTTCCAGTTTTTCTGCCTTACTTTCCTTGAAAAGATAACCCAAAAACGCACCCAGCGACTGAACTCTGTGTTTTTTGTAGAATTGCTCAATCGCTTTGAGGAACTCTTCTTCAGAGAATTTTTCGTCGTTGTGCTGCAGATAAACAAACAATAAGGCTTCGAAAAGAAGGACGGTAAGGGTTTCGTCGGAAGTCCATTTGGATCTGTCCAATTCGTTTCCAAAAAGAAGTTCGTTGGGATGACCGTAAACAATTCCCGTTCTGGTCAGATAATGATGAAGAAAAGCGTCGTCCTGAATTCCAGGGTGTGACGGAAGTTCAAGCGAAATTTCACCCGAGTCAACGAGTTGAAGGTGTTTGGCAATCCATCCTTTCGAACCTGGGGAAATCATGAAGTAAAATTAGTGAAAACGTGCTTACGAAAGTTAAAGTTAAGATCAAGAGGGAATAATAGATGGCGTGTTAGATTTGAATGCAAAGAAAGAAGAGCGCAAAGTATGAAAACACTGTGTGATTCAAGGGAATTAAGGCTTATCTCTCCCAATGAAACGCTCTGTTCCTTTCAGGAAATTGATTGCTTTTTCGATGTTCTTGTTTCTGATCTCGTCCGACTTGATCCTTCCGATATAACGAACAATTTCTTTTCGTCGGGAAGGTGGTAAACTATCAAACAATGCTTTCTGCTCCGGATTTTTATCCAAAGCCTTAACCAGATCAGGATGTGGAGTTTCTTCTCGTGAAATCGGATCGAAATCAACTGTAATGTCAACAGTTTCACCAATGTGTTTCGGAGAATTCTTGAGCATGGTGGTGTTCACGTATAATCTCCAGAATCCCTGGTATTTAACTAAAGTCTGTGTGTACGGTAAGCCATTCAATTCACCGCAGATTGGAATTTTACCGGAATGTTTTCCAGCTTTCAGGATCAATGCCTCCAGAATTTCTTCCGGCACAAATACGAATGGATTGATTCCGATAATTTCCAATTCTGCTTCGAAGTGATACATGACAATTCTATTCGAAATTGAAATTACAAAAAAGGCAATGACACTTCATCAATTGTGAGCTTTAAATTTAAAGAATGCAACCACTGATTCTAATTTTGAGTCTAGCACTTGAAACCCCAATTATGAAAACACTTACACTACTACTCTCATTTTTTCTCCTCAGCCATTCTTTTGCCCAAACGGAAAGTTGCGGAAGCGATGAAATGCAACAGCTCTTAATCAATCGATTTCCTGAATCCCTTGAAAAGCAAAATCAGAATGATCAGTTACTGTACCATTTTTTGACAGATCATTCAACGAATCAGCAGGAGAAAACAATTTATACGATTCCCATAGTCTTTCACATCATGCATCAAAATGGACCTGAAAACATTTCGGATGCAACGGTGATTCAGGCAGTAGATGAATTGAATCAGCGATTTCAGAATTCAGGACAATTTTATGATGCTACAGGTCATGCCGTAAACATTCAGTTTTGTTTGGCATCAGTTGACCCATGGGGAAATCCCACAACCGGAATTACTCATGATTATTCTTCGATTCTGACACTCAATTATTACAATTATATCCAGGATTTAACCTTCAAAACACAAAATAGGTGGAATCCACTTCTGTATCTGAATGTATGGACGGTTGGAAACATTGCTACTAATCCTTTCGAAAATCCGTGGGGTGTAGGTGGTTATGGTTCTTTTCCGGGAACTCCTGCTGAAGTTGATGGAATCGTTGGACGGTATACAGCTTTTGCATCCAATTCCGCTTTGCTGGCTCACGAGGTGGGACATTATCTCAATCTGTATCATACCTTCACAAATTCATGTACCAATTTTAATTGTTTGCTGAACGGAGATTATGTCTGCGATACTCCTCCAGATATGTCAAATGATTACAACCAATGCCAGGTAAATTCCTGTGCAACAGAAATGAGCGACACTTCTGGATTCAATCCGTTTTTTGGAGACGTGAATGAATTACCCAATTACATGGATTACACTTCCTGTCCTTTATCCTTTACACAAGGACAAGTTGATCGAATGAACGCCACCTTAACACTCTTACGCCCCACTTTACTACAATCCAACGGTTGCGGCATGCATCCGGGCGGAGCTATTCCTGTTGCGGCATTTACAGTTGATTCATCGTTCTGTAAAGGAACTGGAAAATATGGATTTCATTCAACTGGTACGAATGTGCTGTATTCTGCTTGGGATTTTGATAATAACGGAACCATCGATACGGTAGGCCATGATGTGACACACTACTTTTCTAGTACTGGATATTATTCTGTTAAGTTGTATGTAAGCGGGTATGGAGGTTCAGATACGTTGACCCAAACCATTAATGTATTCGTGGCACCAACATCTTATTACCCGATCACGGGAAATGTTGGAACCACAATTGATCCGATTAAGCAAATACCATATGCGTGTATTGGTTCTCAAATTACAATGAACGGAATTCCCGGAATGAGCAGTTATTTATGGAGCAATGGCTCTACCAATTCAAGCTATACATTCACCATTGATACTACAACTGAAATTTCATTAACGGTAACAACTCCTACTGGTGATGTTTTACACTCGTGCCAGACGTTTAAAATTGGCGTAAATCCGCGAATTGATTTGGAATTCCAAACGGGTTCTGATACAATGGATTGCGCTGAAATGGTGATTTTAAGATGGTATCCGATTCCGTATTGGTTTCCTGCAACAAATACCTGGTACCATAATGGCAGCTGGTTATCAGCTAATCAGACAGTATTGAGTACTTATGGAGCACCTGGGCATCACGATGTTTGGGTGGAAGACAATGTAGATCCCATTGGTTGTATGACGAGTAGCGACACCATTCACTATTTTGTTGAGGAGCCAGAACCCATTTCATTGAGTTTTGACGGAACAACATTAAGAACCAGTTATGACTGTCCAACAAACCTTTGGTTTAGAGATGGAGTTCAGTTAAGCACTGGAAACGATAGCGCATTGGTAGTTACTCAAAACGGATGTTATTGGAGTATGTGTCTCACCTGCATTGCGCTGACCACAGATACCATTTGCATTACCAATCTTTCTGTGGATGAATTAAAAGAAACGGAGATCAACTTGTTCCCAAATCCGTTCTCACAAAATCTGAAAGTTCAATTTTCTCAACCACAGCAGTATACTTGGATCGAGATTTTGGAGCCAACTGGTAAAACGATTCGAAAGGAAAGCGTTAATGGGAATGAGTTTTTACTCAAACGTGAAAGTTTGGCAGCTGGTGTTTACCTGATGCACATCTACAATGACGAAACACATTTGAATAGGATAGAATTGGTGGTGATTGAATAAGAAAGAGTCATTTTTCATTTCCTACAGATTTTCATGGTACTCACCTGACGCCATTTAGCGAGTGTGTTTGCCGAACTAATCTGTGCATCTACGGGAAAACAAAAAGGCCCGTCATAGACGAGCCTTTCCAAGTTATTTAGAGGAAATTACAATTTTCTTGCAACTTCTACTTCTTCGTAAGCTTCAACTAAATCGCCGATTTTGATATCGTTGAATTTGTCGATGTTCAACCCACATTCGTAATTGTTTTTCACTTCACGCACATCGTCTTTGAAACGTTTCAATGAACCAAGAACTCCTGTGTGAATTACAATTCCGTCGCGGATTACACGAATCTTAGACGAACGCTTGATAATTCCGTCCATAACGTAACATCCGGCAATTGTACCCACTTTCGTGATGTCGAATGTTTCGCGGATTTCTGCTGTACCAACCACTTTTTCTTCGATATCCGGAGATAACATTCCTTCCATCGCCGCTTTCAATTCCTCGATAGCTTTGTAGATGATAGAGTAAAGACGAACATCGATTTGTTCTGCTTCGGCTAACTTACGTGCTGCAATTGAAGGTCGTACCTGGAATCCGATAACGATTGCTTCAGAAGCTGCTGCCAAGTTGATATCTGCCTCAGAAATCGCTCCAACACCTTTGTGTACAATGTTGATTTGAATTTCTTCTGTTGACAATTGT
>CAMLET010000210.1 GCA_946479125.1 uncultured Flavobacteriales bacterium | reverse complement strand
AACTCGAAATCATAGATTTCAAATCCTGAATTTCGCGCTGTAAGTTCTGAATTGATTTAGCCACATGTGAATCGTCGGATTTAAACTCCGTAAACTCAGGTGACATATAATTTACAAACTTCCACATTTCAATGATCTCGTTCACTTTTACGCGGTACGGCTCATAGATTGGATTTGTACTGCACAATTCAAAAGACTGATCTTGATGTAAGTAATTGTTTACAATCTTGAAAACGATTCCGTCTTCTTTCGTCACAACAATACATGGTGTTCCATCTTTCAAGGTAGCCCAGTTTTGAATGTACTCTGCAATTACTTGTGAACCGTGAACGACAGGTGGCATAGAATCTCCGGCAATAGGAAACGAACGGTACTTTCTATCACGTGATAAGAACGGCAAATTGAACGCAGGTAATACTTTCAAATAATCAGGATCTGAATAACCGGTGGTATAACCAGCACGCGCTTCTTGCGGAATCATTTCGATCAATTCGTTGTTATCCGCATCAACCGTTGTAGCTAACACGCGTAATTTGCCGCCGGAAATATCTTTGTACATTCCAGTTTCTATAGCCTTCCACTCTGATTCTGTCAATTTTTCAAAATCCTTGACAATCAAATCTTCCAAAGAAACTTTGAAGTACCCAGAAATACTTATCAGCGATTCCAAACCAGGTTCAGCAATTCCGTTTTCATAACCAGAATAACTACTTCTTGTCAAACCCAAATCTGCAGCAACTTCTTCCTGTGATCTTTTCAATTGCTTACGCAAGATCTTCATGTTAGCACCTAGAAACATAGACTAAATTTTAATCAAAAATACGATTATTTTTTAATCAAGCACAATTTGGTGAAAATACTTCTGAATTTTATTTCGCAATTCCGAATCTATAATTCATAATACCTTTATGAAGAGCAATCATTGCAGCCTCATTATAAATGTCATATGTTAATGCTGATGCAGGCCAATTACAGTCCATTTGATCACATAATAATTTTCTTGATAACTCGCCCGTTTCTGCATTCACAGAAATTTTCCCTAAACAATTATCTCTTGCCGCTTGTGAATCAGCAGATACAGTAAAAGTATTTGGAGTTTCAAAACCATTTCTTGTTTTACTTAAATCAAGAAAAAACAGATATTCATCCTCTTTTGAGACAAACAAAAACGTTTTTTGATACGTACCGAAATAACTAATTTGGTTACCATGCCCAAGATTTGTTGTCCAAACTAATTCGTGTTTTTTATCCAGTTTCAATACTTTGATATCCAAATAGGTTGTTAAAGGAGATGTATACCTAACTCCATTACTGACACTGGATGTTGATGAACTTAAAAATTGTTCCAAGATCACAATAGTGTTTCCTTGCTTATCAAGCATAATATTTGGAATTCTATAACCTCCGTATTTGCCATTAAATTGAATGAAACTACTGTCAAGTTCAATTTTTTCATGAATAACAGATTGTTTCTGTTCAAAATCCAATTCACCAATTACTAATTCAACTTCAGTTCTCCCCTTCATTTGACCAATTGATGCGAATTTCGTTTTTCCATCACCTGTGGTAAACAATTTCGGAAATGTCAAAGTTTCATTTTCAGAACTAATTGCTACTTCATGAAATTCATTGTCCATTAGCTTCCAAATCTTTTGACCTGCCGAAAAACAAATAAAAAACAATTCACCTTCATTCGATAGGAACTTTTCAGGTTCATCCAACTGCACATCAGTATACGGACTTTCAAAAAAACCTTCACGAATTTGATTAAATCCTTTGTCGAAAACTTTAAATCCAAATTTTAATTTATTCTGATGTTCAATTCTGAAAACAACAGCAAAAAATTCACCATTCTCTGATTGAACAACTCGACCACGTACTTTTTCTTTAGGGATTGTTGTTGATGTAATCTCATAACTCAACAACGGCTTAGGATCTCCAACAAGCTTGCAATCTTCTCCATATTGCTTAGCTAAAACGGTTTTTACGTTTTTGTCCTTGTCTACTTCGAAAAGATAAAGTTTATTGTCAATAACCAACACACCACAATCATCGTTAGTAACCGTACCAGTTGTGGCGTCTTTAGTGAAATTGGTATAATGTGACAGGATAACTTTAGTACCTGTTCCTTTATCATAATGTTTGACAAAAAAAGAATTTTTACCAACCGGAAAAACACCGTCAAATCCGTAAGCAATTTTCTGGTTTACACCAAGAGTTGCATCTTGTGCGCTAGAAAACTGTGCAATGAAAATTAAAAAGAGAGTTAGTTGAATTTTAGTAGCTAGATTAATCATTACTGGAAGTTTAAAATTTCTCCAAAATTAAAAAAAGTCAAATAATCTGAATGAAATTGTTGAAGATCAAAAAAGTGGCAAATTCCTATCATCGAAATAAGGAAGCACTTTTCATTTCACCTTCCTTCCGCCTCTAACTCTATCCAAAATACGCTTAGTAGTGAATTTTCGTCCAATAAACTGAATCGGATTTCCATCGAAAATGGCAACTACTTTGGTGAATTTGGCGCCAAGGAAAATGATCTGTGAGGTGTAATACATCCATAAAAGGATAACGAGTAATGTTCCAGCAACACCCGCTTTACTTCCGAAGAAGAAATTCTTCAGATAATACTTTATCAATAATTGTCCGATGAAGAGCATGATTGCCGTAAACAGAGCGCCTTTAAATGCATAACGCCATTTCACATAACCATCACTTACATACTTGAACACCATTGCAAACAACACAACATTCGTTAGAACGGAGAAAATATTCAGTAGCGATGAAATAATGAATTGTTCAAACCCACTCAAATCGCCGAATAAACCATTAATAGCTGACATTACAAAGGTTTCGCCAATGTACAAGGTGATGAAAACGATTCCAAAAACCGCTAGCAAAACCATCGAAACTAGCTTTGTTCCCATGTTGTATTCAAAACGTTTTCGTTTCGATTCGATATTTACCTGAACGTCGTAAAACTCATTGATACTCGTTCGTAAAGAAGAAAGTAAAACCGAACTGGAGAACATCAAGGTCACAATTCCGATGGTATTGGATAGAAAAGTGCCTTTTCCAACATTCAGTTCTTTAAGAAAAGTCATAATTCCGGAAACGTCCTTCAAACCAATTTGTTTGCGAAGTACATCTTCAATGATACCTGAAACTGTATCCTGTCCCACAATCGCTCCAAAACAAATGATCACCAAATAAATCAGTGGAATCATCGCAAACACGGTGTAGTAAGCTAGTGCTGCGCCATGAAAGAACGATTGCTCTTGAAAAAACTCGATAAATGTTTGCTTTATGATCTGGAATAATTTCTTCACTTCTTCTTCATTGAGATTTGAATGTAGCTAATTTCAGCAAAAGGTTTGGAACTGTATAGTCGCCAAAGCGTTTTATTGTTCACACGAACAACATTTCTGTAATAAAACCCGCAAAACTGGGTAGAAATCAATTGTGCTTTTACCCCTAAAGTTTTGTTCTTTCGGTATTCAGTAGGACGAAACAAGACATCTTTGCCATCAACTTTTGTCTTATTTACTTCTCCAAAAAATAAAGCTTCATATTCGTTGGTTGGTTCGAAGTAAAAGTCTTTAGGAGCAGCAATACGTGCAATTCCTTTGTCAGCAATGAAAATCACCTGCTGGCACCACTCCATGATATCAGCTCCATCGTGCGAAACAAGAATCACTAAAAGCTTTCTAACCTTTGCTAATTCCTGAAGATAAACTCCCAGTTTCAGTTTTAAATGTGCGTCTAAATGCGAAAAGGGTTCATCCAATAAAATCACATCTGGTTCAGAAGCCAAAGCTCTGGCAATAGCCAAACGTTGTTTTTCTCCACCAGATAAATACCTTGCTTGTTGCTTGCCGAGATCCGTCAAATTCACCAAATCAAGTAATTCCTTAGAAAAAGAATCCTGCAATTCATGAGTAAGGTACAACATTGCGTTGCGAACATTCTCCTCAACAGTATGAAATAAATCGAGATGAAAATCCTGATTGACCAATTGAATATCGTCGTGACCAGGAACCAAGCGATATGCGGGACCTTGAACTATCTTGTTATTCCAGCTGACGTCGCCAACATTCGCATCCTGAAACCCGGAAATAACGCGAAGCAATGAAGATTTCCCTTCACCGTTTGCGCCAACAATTCCAACAATATTTCCACGCTCAAGCGAGAAATTGATATCCTTCAAAATCTCACGTTCGTAGCTGATACTCAGATTTTCTACTTTGAGCATTAATCTCTGAATTCTTGCGGGAAATCTTTTCTGAACAAATAAATTCCGGGAATCGGATTTTCCATTTGTTCGTTATCGTTCAAATACACTTTCAAACGATTGTGCTCTTTATTCAAAACGTATTCGTCGACAGCGGCTTCCGGAAAAACCAATGGTGTAATTCCTTCGCTTGACACAAAATGGAAAATGAATACATCCTTAAATACAATGTGGAACGGCTTGTCTTCACCTTGTTCCCCCGATAAAGTGTATTCTTCGTAGCGCTTAATTTCAACATCAGTAAACTCACCACGAACAGCAAACTCATCTTCCCATTCAAAACGAATGTTCTCCGGAGAATCTTTCCCCTCATGGTTTTCAGCTGCATATTCTTCAGAAAATGAAGGATTCTTGAGAAATACTTTAATAACGTACGACATAAATAGATTTTGGTGTAAAAGTAATAAAAGACTAAAGACCGTTTCGAATTTCATTCGTAACTTCAAGACAATTGACCATCAGCAGCAGCTGACTGAAAGACAATTCCAGATTAAAGTTAGAATTTAGTCTTTTGTCTCAAGCGAAGCGGGTCTTATGTCTCGAGTCTTGTTACCTTTGCAAACAAAAATTATAGAATGACTGCACAAGTTGAACTTCTTACAAGCAAACTACAAACTATTGAACGCAAACATCCATGGATTTTCTCTGGTGCTTTGGTTCGCATGCCTGAAAATATGGCGGACGGAGAAATTGTTCAGGTAGTTAACAAGAAGAAAGAAGTGCTTGCTGTTGGACATTTTAACCACGGTTCTATTGCCGTTCGTGTTTTGGCTTTCAGCGATGTCGCTATCGATCAGGATTTCTTCAATACAAGAATTCAGAATGCGGTGAATCTTCGTTTGGCGTTGAATCTTTACAATGAAAACAACGACATTTTTCGCCTGGTTCATGGAGAAGGCGACGAACTTCCGGGATTGATTATTGATTACTATAATGGAGTTGCAGTAGTTCAATGTCACAGTGTTGGAATGTGGCGAAATATCGACCTCATCAATAATGCATTACAATTTGCGTTGAAAGATCAGTTGAAAGCCGTTTATCATAAATCGAAAGAAACATTACCAGGTAGAATTGAAACTACCGACGAATACTTGTTCGGAGAAGTTGAAGTTCCTCATACAGCAAAAGAAAACGGAGTACTTTACAATATCAACTGGATCTCCGGACAGAAAACAGGATTTTTTATTGATCAGCGAGAGAACAGAACCTTATTGGCACAATACAGTACGAATAAAAAAATCCTTAACACGTTTTGTTATTCGGGAGGATTCAGTTGTGCTGCTTTAAAAAACGGTGCAACAGAAGTACACTCATTAGACAGTTCTAAAAAAGCGATTGAGTTGACGGATGCGAATGTGGAATTGAACAAGTTCACAGCACCTCATCAAAGTATAGTTGCTGATGCCATGAGCTTTATCCGTGATTTGGGAGAAAGTTATGATATTATCATTCTTGATCCACCAGCATTCGCTAAACACAGAGACAAGCGTCACCAAGCTGTACAAGGTTACAAACGTTTGAACATGATGGCAATGCAGCACATTAAGCCAGGCGGATTGTTAATGACATACTCTTGTTCTCAAGTAGTTGACAAAACCTTATTCACCAATACCATTATTGCTGCGGCAATTGAAAGTGGTCGTTCAGTGAAAATATTGCACCAACTGCACCAACCAGCAGATCATCCCATTTCAGCTTTCCACCCAGAAGGCGAATACTTAAAAGGCTTGATGCTTCAAGTGAATTGATTGAATGCTTGATATTGGTTACAAAAACATACTGAAGGTTGCGCTTCCGATGATGCTTAGCGGCTTCATCCAATCTGCCATAAACATTACAGACGCTGCATTTCTTGGACATTATTCTCAGCTTGCCTTTAACGCAGCAGGTGGTGCCGGAATGTGGTACATTACCTTATACATGCTGTTTGTTGGTTTGAATGACGGTTCACAGA
>CAMLET010000209.1 GCA_946479125.1 uncultured Flavobacteriales bacterium | reverse complement strand
CCGCGCGTTCAACGCAAGTGCCGTTTACTATCTTTTGAAACCAATCGATATCGACGATTTGCGTTCGGCTACCGAAAAATTGGTGGATGCCAAAAGCATTTTTGAGCATGATCCTGAAAACTATGTTACGTACTTCCGTAGCTTGAATAACCTTTCAGATCATCTGTTGAGAAATAAACCAAGTAACAGAATCGCAATTAGCCATACTAAAGGTTTGAAAATTGTTGAAGACGATACCATCACGCATCTTGATGCAAGCGGAAATTGTACAACACTTTATTTTGAAGACGGAACACGCTATTTGGATACAAGAACATTGAAGATTTACGAGAACATTTTAAATCCGGCGAAATTTTTCCGAATCCATAAATCACATATCATTAATCTTAGTCGCTTGGTAGAATACACCAACGATGATGGACATTATGCAATACTAAAAGGTGGATTAAGAGTTCCGGTTGCAAGAAATCGCGTTTCAGAATTCGTAAAACTCCTTAAAACAGGTAATTAATCAGTGAACATCGTTCTTCGTTTTAGATTCGCACTTCTCTTGTTCTGCATTTTTGCAGTAACAATTGGTAACGCACAAAAATCTTCTTTCTTAGCATTTTCCAATAACCTTGGACTTCCTCAGTCACAAGTACTGGCAATTACGCAAGATAACGAAGGGTATTTGTGGGTTGGAACACTGGGAGGATTGGCAAAATTCAACGGTAAAAAATTTACCACATTTCCTATTGAGCAAGGGATTTTGAATAATCGTATATCATGTCTTGCTGCAAACGGAAATCAAATTTGGGTTGGTCACCAGGGTGGTGTTTCAGTTATCATCAAACAGAAAGGTCAAAACTGGAAGTTTCCGGATAAAGAGCAAAACAATAATGTTACAGCAATCACTGAATTTAACAAGCGTGTATACGCCGCTGTTGAAGGTGGAGGCTTGTACTTTAAAGAGAAAAGCAGTTTTGTTCAGAAGCGTTTACCGAACAGCGATGCCAACATTTGTAGAGCACTTATTGTATTTAACGATCGTTTATTAGTTGGGACTAAAGACGGATTGTACGAAGTGAGTAAGACAAACAAGATCACCAAGATCAAAGCTTTTGGAAATTATTCTATCTCCGGACTTTCGGTTTCGAAAGGAAAACTAAGAGTAACCACTTTTAACGATGGTTTTTTTGAAGCCAATAAAAACCTTACTCAGTTTAAGAATTTAAACACCATTCAGGACCTTTACATTTCCAATTCCATTACAGATAAAACCGGAAAACTTTGGTCAATAACCGACTACGGATTACTCAGCTGGAAATCTGCAAAAGAGTATAAATACTTCTCCGAAAAAAATGGAATGCCAACTTCATCACTGAACTGTGTTTTTCAGGATAGAGATGGTCATATTTGGATTGGAAGTGATGGAAAAGGATTACTTCGCTTTTGCGGTGAGCAATGGGCGTATTACAACAGCACACAAAATCTTCCAAGCGATTTAATCTTAAGTTCGACCAAATTTCAGAATACATACGTATTTGGAACTTATGATCAGGGCGCTTTTAAAATGTCGCCTGATGGTAAAACGGAACGATTAAACCTTGCAGCATCAACAGTTTGGTGCATGACCAATCATCTTGGGCAATTGTATATTGGAACCGACATTGGATTGTTCAAAATGAACCAAAATTATACTGTCGAAAAAATAGTAGGAATTGACCATCCAATTCATGCACTTTACAGAAGCAGAACAGGATTAGTTGTAGTTGGAGAGAATGAAATTGGCACAATTAATCACGGAAAATATTCAAAAACGCAGCTGTCCGAAAGTATTTACAACTCTTTGGGGGTCATTCGAACATACCTTGAATTAGAAGGAAAAAGCTACATCGGAACTTCTAACGGCTTGTTCAAAATTGATCTCGACAAACTAAAGATTGACGAACACAAAAAATTTGGGTCAGGTGTTTTCAATTTATGTGTAGACAATAACAACAGACTCTGGATTGGAACAGAAAACGGCTTGTTCTATTTTGATGGAATTTCCTACAAATCATGTAACATTGGTAAACAAAGTGGTAGTAAATTCATCAATTTTCTTAGTGTAATCGGAGAAAGCATTTTTGCAGGAACGAACAACGGAATCTTCATGATCTCAGCAGAAGAAAAACCCTTTGTAATTGATCATTACGGGCTTAATAGTGGTTTAATCAATCTGGAAACGAACATCAACTCAGCTTATTATGACAGTCGTTTTCTTTGGTTTGGAACTGCCGAAGGATTAGTTCGATATGATGTTAGCGCAAATACTTCCAACAACTCTTACAATTTCAATCCAACCTTGGTTTCTACTGGATTCAACATAAACTTTGAACCCTACGATTTCAGTTTCAGTTCGATTTTCGGATCAACAACCAAACAGCTGAATTTAACATACAGTAAAAACAATGTTTCCATCGATCTTGACGCCCTTTTTCTGAGCGATCCTGAAAGTGTGCTTGTTCAATATTGGATTGAAGGACTGGATGAAAAATGGAGTCCTCCAAGTACCAACACTACAATTACACTGAACAATTTACCCGATGGGGAATTCACGCTGCACATTCGCGGGATCAACGACTTTGGAACAGTTTCAGACAGTATTGGAATTCCAATTTACATTCGTCCGCCATATTACAGAACATGGTGGTTCTATGTGATTATATTGATTGCAGTTGGAGCTGGAATTCGTTACTATTTCCGTTGGCAAATCAAACGTGAACGTGATAAAAACTATCAGGAAAATCTCGAAAACAGAACGCGTTTACTTGCACTTGAACAGCAATCTTTGAATGCAAGTATGAATCGTCACTTCATCTTCAATTCTTTGAATTCCATTCAATATTTCATCAATACACAAGATAAACACTCAGCAAATCGCTACCTGAGCCAGTTCGCAAAACTGATTCGCAAGAACCTTGACAGCGCAACTGAAAATGACAATATGGTAAGTTTGCATCAGGAATTGGAACGACTTGAACTTTACCTTTCTTTAGAATCTATGCGTTTCAAAGATCGTTTCACGTATGAAATTGATACTGATGATGTGGAAACGGAGCAAATTGAGGTTCCATCCATGCTTCTTCAGCCTTTTGTGGAGAACAGTATTATTCACGGAATTCTTCCAAATGAAAGTCTGGCAGGTAGAATCGAAATAAAACTGAAAGTCATTAGTAATCAGTTGGAAATCTGCATTGACGACAACGGAATTGGAATTGATGTGAGTATGAACAAAAAGGCCAATTTTGCCGGTGATCACAAGTCGAAAGGAATGGAGATTACATCTAAGCGTATTTCATTGATTCGCACAATGTTGAAGAAAGATTATGACCTTATTGGTCCCTTTCAAATAGCAAATCCTGACAGTTCAATCAAAGGAACACGTGTTTTAATCAAAATTCCTTATGAAAATTTGGATTATTAAAATCAAATTCTCTATATTTGTTTGATTAAGTCGTGTAGACAATTAAAAGTTATGAAAAAATTAGTACTCATTGTTGGTCTTGTTCTAGTTGCAGCTAGCTGTCAGAAAGAACAAATCGTACCTAGAACTTCTGGGAACGGTACTGGCAACACGAGTACAATTATGGCTTGTCCTACAAACGAAGATGATACGCAACATCCAACAGCAGGAACAATCAGTTCTTCAGGTGGAACAACAGTAAACGGCGACACAAACGCTGGAACACTTGATGATGATGGCGAAATCACAGATCCAATGAGAAAGAAAGATAAAAAAGGAAACTAATTTATCTCCCAATATAAAAAAACCTCGACATGAAAATATCGAGGTTTTTTTATGTCCAATAAGTTTGGTTTAAAAATGCTGCCAACCTTGCGCTTTCAATTCAACCAACGAATTATTACTATCCACTAAATAGTTTCCTTCAGACGCATCCGTAACATATCCAATAATGGTCATATTCGGATTTCCTTTGATCTTGTCAAAATCAGATTGAGCAACTGTAAACAATAACTCATAATCTTCACCACCGTTCAAAGCACACGTCACAGGATCCAAATTGAAATCAATAGCCGTTGTTGATGTCAATGAATCAATAGGAATTTTAGCGTTGTAGACTCTTACTCCAACTTTTGACTGACGTGAAATATGAAGTAACTCAGAAGCTAAACCGTCCGAAACATCGATCATTGAAGTGGGAACAACACCCAATTCAGCCAAAAAGCCATGAACGTCTTTTCTTGCTTCAGGCTTCAACTGTCGCTGAACAATGTAATCCTTTCCTTCTAAATCCGGTTGAATATTTGGATTCGCTTCAAAAACCGTTTTCTCTCGCTCAAGAACCTGCAGTCCCATGTAAGCACCACCCAAATCACCAGTCACAACAATCAGATCGTTTACTTGCGCGCCGTTTCTGTAAACCACTTTCGATTTAGCAACACTTCCAATTGCCGTAATTGAAATAGCCAATCCGGAAAGTGAACTAGATGTATCACCTCCAATCAAATCAACATTGTAATTCTCACACGCCAATTCAATTCCGGCATACAATTCATGAAGAGCTTCAACCGGAAAACGATTAGACACCGCGATAGAAACCGTAATATGTTCTGCAGTTCCGTTCATTGCAACTATATCAGAAACATTAACTGCCACAGCTTTGTAGCCCAAATGCTTCAAAGGCATGTACATCAAATTGAAATGAATTCCTTCAATCAACAAGTCAGTTGAAACCAAAGTGAATGTATCTTCATTTCGTTCCAACACAGCTGCATCATCCCCAATTCCGTAAACACTTGATTCATTTTTCAATTCGAAATTAGAAGTTAAGCTTTCTATAAGTCCGAATTCGCCCAAACTGTCTAATTCAGTTCGCTTTTCATTTGTCATCCTAAGATTTTTTTACAAAGTTAACCAAGAAAAACTTGCCAATTGATTATAGAATTGATTATTAAAACCGAATTTCATTAACTTCGCACAGTTGGATTCACTCAATACCATAGAAATTGATGCACTTGTAGTTCAAGTGAAATCAGGGGATGCAAATGCGTTTTCTGAGGTGTACGACCGCTATTCCGGCGCTCTCAACGGTGTTGTGATGCGTCTAATTGGTGAACAAGAAATCGCCAATGATGTTCTTCAGGATAGCTTCGTAAAAATTTGGAAAAACATTGAGAGTTACGACAAAACGAAAGGAAGTTTTTACACCTGGATGCTCAATATAGCAAGAAACACATCTATTGACTACCTAAGAAAAACAAAAAAAGAATTGAAGAGCGAAATCCAAGATTGGGATGTGAGCGTAGGTACTCAAAATGCTGTTGTACAAAATACTAGTACAATAGGATTAACAAAGTTAGTAGAGAATCTAGTGCCAGAACAACAGGTGATTATTGATTATCTCTATTTCAAAGGTTATACTCAACAAGAGGTTTCCGATGAATTAGAGTTGCCATTAGGAACTGTTAAAACACGTACTCGATTAGCTATGAGAGAATTAAGAAAATACTTTACAATATTTGCGTTTTGGATGTAAGAGAATACATAGAGTCTGGAATCATTGAAGCAGTAGTGCTTGGATTCGCAAATGAGCAGGAAATTGCTCAACTACAGTCCTATGCTTCAAAATATCCTGAAGTTCTAGCCGAATGGAAAGCTGTTACAAACGCTTTTGAATCGGAAGCAACAAAACACGCAGTACCCGCTCCAGCAGAACTTAAAAGCCGAATTCTTGATGCTATTTCAGCTGATCTGGATAAAGAAGAAGCACCTATTATTTCTTTGCCAACTGAGAAAACAAGTAATCCATGGAAATGGTTATCTGCAGCTTCAATTGTCTTAGCAATCGGAGCAACATCTCTTTGGTATACAAACTACAGCAAACTACAAGAAATGAATTCTTCGCTGGCTGCTAAGGATAAGGAAATCGAAAAAATGGATCAACGTGTTACTGCACTTAGCGTTGAACAAGAAAAAACAGCTGAAATGAAGAAAGTTCTTGCTCAGCTGGATACAAAGAAGATTGAAATGAAAGGAACCACAATGGAACCTTCTGCCAATGTTCAAATTATGTGGAACGAAACCAATAAAATGGCAATGATGAAAAGCGTTGCTATTGAGGAAATTCCATACGAAATGCAGTTTCAACTATGGGCAATTGCCGACGGCAAACCAGTAAGTCTTGGTGTTTTTGATCCTTCAGATCTACAGAATATGACTGATCCATTCGCTGTTGACGCAAAAAACATTTCTGCTTTCGCAATTACTATT
>CAMLET010000208.1 GCA_946479125.1 uncultured Flavobacteriales bacterium | reverse complement strand
TATCCATCAAATCCAGAATCTTTCGGAATGCTTACATCAAGTCAGAATTGGGTTTACGGTCACCGCTTTAACATTGCCGGAACGTATTCTTACAGATGTGACGTTCACTCTTCTATGATGACTGGAACAATTGTGGTACTTGGTGGAGCGGGACTGGTAGAAAACCAGGGTGAGTTTGGTCTTTATCCAAATCCTGTGGAAAATATGATGACTTTGAAAGTGAATCATTCAAGTTACACAGCTTCCGTTTATGATGTGATGGGAAATCTACTTTTCGCAAAAGAAATGAATAATGAAAATGTATTGGATCTAAGTCATTTAATGGCAGGAAGTTATTTGATTCAGATTAACGCTGAAGGAACGATCGAAACTCAGCGATTCATCAAGAAATAAAATATTTCAAATTTATATCCCCGGTTACTCTGGCACTCGAAGTGTGTAAAAGTAACCGGGGATTTTTTTGCTTAAAAAAAAGTGTGATTTATGCAAAAATGAACAATTCCTTAATAAATGTTGAAATCTGTTAATTAACTGGTTTTCAGGCACCGGAAGACGTAAATTTCTGTAAAGCAAAAATTTATGGAAAAGCTCTTACTATTGTTCATTGTTGGTTTGTCATTTCATGGAAATTGTCAAACAAATTACACGGTTACTGCAAATGGAAATACCTGGTCAGACAACAGTTTGACGATCAACGCAGGAGATTCTATTACTTTCATCAATCCCAATCACGGAAGTCATAACATTAACGGTACAACGGAAAGTTTTCCGTACAATCCTGAATCTTTTGGAATGACCAGAGAAAGTGACAATTGGATCTATGGTCATCGCTTTAACATTCCAGGTACCTACTCTTTCAGATGCGATTTACATCCATCAATGATGGCCGGATACATTGTGGTTCAGGAGCTCGCTGGAATTGACGAAGAATATCTTGATTATCTGGTTTACCCAAATCCAACGGAAAATGTTCTTTACTTACCTGCTTCATCAATGGAACGGCAAGTCAATGTATTTGACTTACTCGGAAACCTTGTTTTTTCGAAATCACTTTTAGCAGAGAATCAAATCGATCTATTCTTATTAAATCCAGGAACCTATCTATTGGAAGTTACTGGAGACGGAACATCCAAAACACAACGTATTACCAAAAAATAAACCCATAAAATCAAAAATCCCGGTATGTTCATTTCAGATCGGGATTTTTATTTCCGGGAATTTCCAAAAAAACCTCTCAGACGTAATGAAATCAAACATTTTATTAATAATTGTTGAATTCTGTTAATTTACCAGTTTCAAGAATGTAAACGCCGTAAATTTCGAGAAAAGGGAAGTTATGGAAAAGTTCTTACTATTGCTCATTATTGGTTTGTCATTCAATGGGAATTCTCAGACGAACTATACAATTACTGCAGGTGCATCTACCTGGTCGGACAACAACATAACTATTGATGTTGGGGATTCTGTTACGTTTATCAATTCAGGCACTGGAAATCATAATATAAATGGGACAACTGCCACATATCCATTTAATCCTGAATCATTTGGAATGTTGGCGGTGAGTCAAAACTGGACATATGGTTATCGATTTAATACAGCCGGAACTTATTCATTCAGATGTGATGTTCACTCTTCGATGATGGTGGGTACTATCGTAGTAGAAGAGCATGCAGGAATTGAGGAATCATCTCAGGAGTTTTTGGCTTATCCGAATCCAACAGAAAGCATTATTTATCTCTCGAATGCATCATCGGGCATCAAAAGCATCACGGTATTTGACATGCTTGGAAATCGGGTATTATCAAAAGCACCAACAACTGATAACGAACTGGATCTATCACTTCTGAATCCGGGAACTTATCTCCTGGAAATTAATTACGGGGGAGACATCTATACTCAGCGGGTGACGAAAAAATAAGCTTTAAATTCACGATCAAAAAAAATCCCGATTTGTAATTAACAGATCGGGATTTTTCCTGTTTAATTTACTTCTTCGTAATCGACATCCTGAACATCTCCTTTTGTAGTTGGATTTGATTTAGAAACCGTCACCTTTCCAAAATTCTGAAGTTTTTCCTTTCGTTCACGTTGAAACTTCTTTTCTTTTTCTTCCATCTCACGCTGCTCATCCAAGTTGCGTTTCGCAATCATCATTTGACCAATGAAACGCAAAGCAACGAAAGCACCAATGATTATCAGAATCGTTTTGAACAATCCACTAAGACTGGCTTGAGTAATATGAAGGTTCTCTTCCACTGTTACTTTGAAAGATGCATGTTTCTTTCAGAGTAAATCTTTGTAAAGAAAGGATCTTTCAAATTCTTTATGAAACGAATGGCTTCACCAGTTGATTTCATTTCCGGACCTAACTCCTTCTTCACATCAGGGAATTTCTCGTAAGAGAACACAGGAATCTTAATTGCATATCCTTCTTTTCGTGGTTGGAAGTTGAAATCTTTCACTTTCTTCTCACCCAACATCACTTTTGTTGCATAGTTTACATATGGCTCGTCGTATGCTTTTGCAATAAACGGAACCGTACGCGATGCACGTGGATTTGCTTCAATTACGTATACTTTATCGTCTTTGATCGCAAACTGAATGTTGATCAAACCAACTGTTCGCAATGCAACTGCAATTTTCTTCGTGATGTCTTCAATTTGCTGCATTACAAAATCTCCCAAGTTGTATGGAGGAAGAACTGCGTATGAATCACCTGAGTGAATTCCAGCTGGCTCAATGTGCTGCATTACACCGATAATATAAACGTCTTTTCCATCACAAATCGCATCAGCTTCTGCTTCAATTGCACCTCCTAAGAAGTGATCCAACAAAATTTGATTGCTTCCCATTTCGTTGATGATATCAACTACGTGGTGTTCCAATTCTTCTTTGTTGATGACAATCTTCATCTTTTGTCCACCCAATACGTACGAAGGACGAACTAACAATGGGAAACCAAGATCATTTGACAACTCAATTGCTTGTTCAGCGCTTTCCACAATTCCGTATTTAGGGAATGGAATATTGTGCTCTTCCAATACTTTGGAGAAACGACCTCTATCCTCAGCTAAATCCAATGCTTCAAAGCTGGTTCCAAGAATCTTGATTCCGAAACGCTCCAACTTCTCAGCCAATTTCAAAGCAGTTTGTCCACCTAACTGAACAATAACTCCTTCTGGTTTTTCGTGTTGGATAATATCGTAGATATGTTCCCAGAAAACTGGCTCGAAGTACAATTTATCTGCTGTATCGAAATCTGTTGAAACAGTCTCCGGATTACAGTTGATCATGATGGTTTCGTAACCACATTCTTTCGCAGCAAGAACTCCGTGTACACAAGAGTAATCAAACTCAATTCCCTGACCAATTCTATTTGGTCCAGAACCAAGAACAACTACTTTTTTCTTATCTGTACGAATACTCTCGTTTTCAAACTCGAATGTGGAGTAGAAATATGGTGTTTGTGCATCAAACTCAGCAGCACATGTGTCTACTTGTTTGAATACACGTTTGATTCCCATTTCAGTACGTTTCGCATGAACTTCGGATTCTAAACAACGCAGCAAATGAGCAATTTGACGATCGGCGTAACCTTTTTGTTTCGCTTCCATCATTAAGTCGAACGGAAGATTTTCCAAATGGAATTTCTCAATTCTTCTTTCAGTATGAATCAGATCTTCGATTTGTTTTAAGAACCAGTGATCAATTTTCGTTTTTTCAAATATCGTTTTGAATGGAATTCCCAGTTTAATTGCATCATAAACGTGGAACAAACGGTTCCAGCTTGCATTTTCTAAACTGTGAAGGATTTCGCTTTGGTTAGTCAATTCTTTACCGTCACAACCTAAGCCATTTCGGTTAATCTCTAACGATTGACAAGCTTTTTGCAACGCTTCCTGGAACGAACGTCCAATTCCCATTACCTCACCAACAGATTTCATTTGAAGTCCAAGTCGACGATCTGTTCCCGGGAATTTATTAAAGTTCCAACGTGGTATTTTTACAATTACATAGTCCAACGTTGGCTCAAACAAAGCCGAAGTTGTTTTCGTAATTTGATTTGACAATTCATCTAAGTGGTAACCGATTGCCAATTTCGAAGCGATT
The DNA here is from genome assembly GCA_946479125.1 of uncultured Flavobacteriales bacterium. The sequence continues at coordinate 2,158 of CAMLET010000208.1, read as the reverse complement.
TTAGCGATTGGGTAACCTGTTGCCTTTGAAGCCAATGCCGAAGATCGAGAAACACGAGGATTAATTTCAATTGCGATAATATCTTCTTTTTCATCTGGAGAAACAGCGAACTGAACATTACATCCTCCAGCAAAATTTCCAATAGAACGCATCATTTTGATGGCCATATCCCTCATTTTCTGGAAAGTGGTATCGGAAAGTGTCATTGCCGGAGCAACCGTAATTGAATCTCCTGTATGGATTCCCATTGGGTCGAAGTTCTCAATAGAACAGATAATTACTACGTTATCGTTAGAATCACGTAATAACTCCAATTCGTATTCTTTCCAGCCCATCAAAGCTTTATCGATCATTACTTCGTGAATCGGCGACAATTGAAGTCCGCGTTCCAATAAACCGTCAAATTGCTTCGGATCGTAAACAATAGATGCTCCCGAGCCTCCTAGTGTGTAAGAAGGTCGAATACAAAGTGGGAAACCAAATTCCTGAGCAATTTCTTTTCCTTCAAGGAATGATTTTGCAGTAGCCTGAGGTGCCATTGGAACATCAATTTCCAACATCAAATTACGGAACGCCTCACGGTTTTCTGTAATCTCAATCGCTGCGATGTCAACTCCAATAATATCCACCCCGTACTCTTCCCAAATTCCCATCTCATCACATTTGATGGCAAGGTTAAGAGCAGTTTGTCCACCCATTGTAGGAAGAACGGCATCGATCTTGTGTTTTTTAAGGATCTCAACAATACTTTCTGGCTCAAGTGGTTGTAAATACACGTTATCTGCAACTACTTTATCCGTCATGATAGTAGCAGGATTGGAGTTGATCAGTGTTACTTCAATTCCCTCATCACGAAGAGAGCGGGAAGCTTGAGAACCAGCGTAATCAAACTCACACGCTTGACCAATAACAATTGGTCCAGATCCAATGATAAGAACAGATTTAATCGATGTATTTTTCGGCATTTCAGCTTTTGTTTTTAAGAGTTCAATTTGTAATTACTGTTAGTATACAGCGTAGTTTGAGACGTTTGTTTTGCTGATAAAACATTCGCAACAAATTGAGCGCAAATTTAGGGAGAAAAAGCGGAAAGGTTGCAAAACCGATTTTGTTTTTGTGTTGAGTTATTAACATTCACTACAATTGAGAATTTAAAATGGAGAATGTATTAAGAGTATATACGCGATCAAAGACGCTATTTAGCTTCCTTTTAAATTTTCAATTATCCATTTTCCATTTCATTTTGAATTATCTTTAACCCCAAATTCTCTCACTATGCAATTGATCCTTAATCAACAGCAAATTCAACAAAAAATGATGCGTTTGGCGCACGAAGTTCTTGAAAACACTTACGGTACTGAACATTTGTTCATTGGTGGAATTGTTGGAAATGGTGAAGTGTTTGCACAACAACTGACTGATTTGCTTAAGTCCAATGGTGAGCAGAAAGTAACGTCATTCAAAATAGACTTGCACAAAGATGAGCCTTTGAATCACGATATCAATTGCTCGATCGATGTAAAGGAATTTGTTGGACAAACGGTTATTCTTGTTGATGACGTTATCAATTCCGGAACAACCATGCAATACGCTGTAATGAAAGTATTGGAACAACCTGTTCGCAGTGTAAAAACATTAGCGTTGGTAGACAGAATGCACCGTCGTTATCCGATTAAATGCGATTTTGTTGGAGTGACACTGAGTACAACTTTGAAAGAAAGAGTTGAAGTTATTCCTTCGAATGGATCTTTGGAGGCGTTTCTTGTTTGACTTCGACATCTCGACTCCGCTCGATGAACGAAGCTCAGCCACCTTTTAAATTCTCCATTATCAATTTTCAATTATGAACAGAGTTACAGAATCATCCAGCAATCATCACGATCTTGAGTTAAAATCTACCAAAGAACTTTTAGTAGGAATAAATAACGAAGATCAAACCGTTGCATTTGCTGTTGCCAAAGAAATCGATCAAATAGAAAAATTGGTGGATGCGACGGTTGAACGCATGCAAAGAGGTGGTCGATTGTTTTACATGGGCGCAGGAACCAGCGGACGCTTAGGAATTGTAGACGCAAGTGAATGTCCACCAACCTTTGGTGTTTCTCACGGAATGGTGATTGGAATTATTGCTGGTGGCGACAAAGCTATTCGTAAGGCA
>CAMLET010000207.1 GCA_946479125.1 uncultured Flavobacteriales bacterium | reverse complement strand
CTCCGCCCGAAATGGGATTGATGATGAATCGAATGCGCTTTTTCATTTCACCACCATTTTATTGTTAATCAAATCGTGTGAATAAGCCTGAATTAACGCTTTCAAACGTTTCTCCATGATCTTCGCTTCCTTCGTTTTCACCTTCAACAGATCTTTCGGAGTTGCTGTTCGTTTTGTAATGTCGAATAAATTCACAGCTTCACCATTCGAATAAACCAACATGAGGTTATTCCAGGTGTAGTAATACGAGCCTTCCAAAAATGCAACAGCTTCACGCGGATCTTTAGAAAAGTATGAATGTCCGAATGCGTAATAATTGGTCTTCAGATTACACAAATCAATCACCGTTGGATAAATATCCATTTGCTGGAAAATTGCTTTGTCGCGTTTCTTCGGCAATTTCCCGGAAGGCGAATAGAATGCAATTGGAATACGGTACATTTCTGTTCGTTGACCATAAACTCTACTTTCTGTAGCAGGAGTGTGATCTGCCACCAAAACAAAAATGGTGTTGTTGTACCACTTTTCTTTTTTGGCTTGTTCAAAGAACATTTTTAAACTTACATCACCATAATGAATGCTTTTGCAAATCGGCTGCGGACCTTTTTTGAGTTTATTTCTCCATTTAGGCGGAATATAATAAGGATGATGTGAAGAAAGCGTAAACAAAGTTGCCATAAAAGGCTGTTTCTGTTTGCTCATCATTTTTGCTGACCAAGGATTGAAGTATTCATCCAAAATCCCCCAAGTCTTATCTGAATGTGCATCGTTATTGTATTCCAAACGACCAAAGTAGCCTTCAAATCCAGCTTGTTTCGCGAAACTGTTAAAACGCATGGAACCATTTGTAGCACCGTGATAAAATGCCGTTGAATAGCCGTTTTGTTTCATTACTTCTGGTAGCGCCTGAATTTGATTACTGCTGTAACTTGAGGAGATAAACGGATTATCCATCAAAGTAGGAATGGAAGCTGTAATTGTTGGAACTGCTTCTATGGATTTCTTTCCATTCGAAAAACCGTATTCAAAGTACCACGACTCATCTAACAAGGAATCCAGAAAAGGAGTATAAGAAGTCTTGTGATTGAACTTTCCAACCCATTCGTTTCCGAAACTTTCTAACATGATGATGACCACATTAGGTTTACCTTCCATCAAATTTTGAGGCTCAGATGTATGACGCGGATTGAAGTATTTGGCCAACTCCTTCTCCTTGAAAAAGTCCTCTTCCTGCAAATCAGACTTACCTATTGATTTCAAGATAGTGAAACCGGTATTCAGAATTAAAGCGCTGTTTTGTGGCTCTGTAAAAAGCGTGGCATCAATTGCAGAAAGTGGTTTGTAAATAAATCCGCCGCGACCAACAAGAATGAAGACACACATCAGTAAAACCAGATAAGCAGAACCTTGAGCAACCTTTACGTCCTTTTTGATGATTCGTTTGGCAATACGTCTGAACACATAGATCATTACCACAAGCAGTAGAATGAACAGCAACAGTAATAACCAGAAATCACGTAAGAAACTTCCTAATAACTGTTTAACATCATCTCCGGCAGAGACAATGGCGAATAAGTCAGACGTGGAACGTTTGTGGGTAAAGTTAAAGTAACCGACATCCAAAAAGTTAACAGCTAAAATGCCGAGAACAGGAATAAAATAAAGCAGTGCAACCAACAATCTGTACCAACGATTCAACAAAAGATTGAACGGAAGAAGACAAAGAATAATGAACGGTAAAAGCAATAATGCCAATGTCACAGCATCAAACCAGGCACCCGCAAACCATTCACCTAAACCAACTCCTGAGAAGAGTGATGAATATGTGAAATAGAAAAATACTCGGGAAATGGTAAGTAAAAGCATTGCGAAACCATAGAGTACAAGCAAAAACTTCACGTTGGAAGGAATTCTATTTGTTATCGTTTGGATGCTTTTCCGCATGATGCAAAAATACAAGGTAGAATGAAACTACAACGATTAATTCAAAAGGAAATACCCACAATACGTTAAAGAATGAAAAAAGAGATGATTCCCCAAAAAGAATTTGATGAAAAAATCCCACAGATGCACAGATTGAAGACGCCTATACTTCGACAAGCTCAGCACAGGACAGGACTCGTTAAATGGTGACCGGTAGGTACCATATTATCTGTGCATCTGTGGGAAGCAATGGGTACAATTCATTTTCGGTTTCAATTCCTTATTTTTGAAATATGAGATTCCTATTCATTCTTTGCTTACTGCTTTCAGCTACCAGCGGATTTTCGCAGGATTTGCCCGCTTATCAGATCTTTACTTCAGAAGGAAAGAAAACCACTTTCAACGCAATGGTTAAATCTTCGTTGGAAAAGGAAGTAGTTCTCTTCGGAGAGTTGCACGATGATCCGATTGCACATTGGCTGCAACTGGAATTGTCAAAATCACTAAAAAAACATGCAGGATTTGCGATTGGAGCAGAGATGTTCGAGTTGCATCAATCAAAGGCTTTAAGCGATTTTATGGCGAATGGTGATGTAAAACAGTTGAAAGACAGTACGAAAATGTGGAGCAATTTTGACACAGATTATGCGCCCCTGCTGTATTGGGCTCAAAAAAGCGGCATTCCATATTACGCTACAAACGTTACTCGTAAATATGCAAGTCTTGTTTTCAAAAAGGGATTAAAGTCGTTGGACTCACTTCCAGAAACTGAGAAACAATTCATGTGTCCGCTCCCATTTGTATTCGATTCTACTTTATCTCAATACACCGAATTGATACAAATGGGAAAAGAAATGCATGCTTCCGGAATTGATTTCGCTTTGGCACAAGCGATAAAAGATGCAACAATGGCTTATTCAATCTGTTCGAAACTGGAGAAAAACGGATTATTTCTTCACTTGAACGGAGCATTTCATTCAGATTATCATCAGGGAATTATGTGGTACATTGAGCAGTACCGAAAAGGAACAAAAGTGTTGACTATCTCAACCGTTTCTCAGGAAAGTTTGGATAAGCTCGATAAAGAATTCATAGGAAAAGCAGACTTCATTATTGTTACACCGTCGAGTATGACCAGAACAATGAAATAAAAATTTTCATGGGCTAAAAAAAGGAATTTCGGGAATTCGGGAAATCCCGCTCATCGATTCTATATCAAGGATTTCAGAAAATCTGTTATTCTAAATTTCCCTCTCTCTTTCATTGAACAAAATCCCCAAATCAGACAACTCATCCAAGATTGGAGTGTAAACGTCTTTTGCCGTTGGAACCTGAACACCCTTCGTTGTAAAGTTTCCATTCAACATATGCTTTGCACAAATGGCAACGGGTAATCCCACTGTATTCGACATAGAAGTATAAATCTGATCTTCACCAACATTGATCATAGAAGATTGAATCTCGTAACGCTTTCCGTTCTTCTGGTATTCGAATTTGTGAACCATCACCAACATGTCTTTGTCGTTTGGTTCCAATTTCCATTTGTCTACTAGGATCAACTCTAACAATTGAGCTGGTGTAGCGTTTTCCTTTTCCAGAAGGTCCGTTCCGTTGAACAAATCCAAAAACTCAAATTGTTCAATTGAATGAACACCATGCAAAGCACAAAACTCTTTGAACTTCGTTTCGACGGTTTTTGACTCATCATAAGTCAAGAACGCATTTAAGAAAGATCTACGTGTTTGTATTGCTGAATGTGGAAACACATAAGAATCATCCGTCATTCCCAACTGAACAAAAATGTTCCACGCCGGGCAAAAACCAGTGCATCTTAATGTTCCACGTTCCATTGTTGGAATATCTTCCAATCCATATACTTCTCTATACGAAAGAGAATCGCGGTTGGCATATCCTTCAAAAGTCCCGATTGCATCTACGGTTACAGGTTCTATTCGCGTAAATATCTGATTGTATGGAATAAACTTATATTGTCCTCTATCGATGTATTGAGCCGTTCCTTGTCCTGCCAACACGACATTTCTTGGATTCCATGTGAATTTGTACTTCCAAGGATTGTTATCCGAACCTGGAGCCATTAATCCACCGCAATACGATTTAAAAGCTTCCAAATCTCCACCATTTTCCTTGATCTCGTCAATGATTTTCATTGCACTCATATGATCAATTCCTGGATCAACACCAATTTCATTCATGAAAATCAAACCAGCAGCTTTCACCTCTTCGTTCAACTCTTTCATTTCATTTGAAACGTATGAAGGCGTAATCAGATGCTTACCAGCTTTCAAACAATCTCTTGCAACATCAATGTGAAAGCGTGCAGGAAGCATAGAAATTACCAAATCAACTTCTTCAATCTGAGGATATCTTTCTGTTTGAATAAGTGCGTCAAAAGCAAGAGCTACACCATTCTTGTAGTTACCCAGTTTGCGCTTCACCAAATCTAAATTTCGATCAACTACGCGAACTTCCCATTGATGCTCATCCGAATGCTGCAACAAATAACGAATTAATGATGACGCAGACAAACCAGCTCCTAGTACAAGAATTTTTTTCATGCTTCTCAAATGAGTTACAAAATTAACAATACTTCCAAATCAAAAATGATTTATGAACGAACATCTTTTAACCACTTTTCCACACACCTATTGTTATTTATCATGTAGGGTAGAGTCGCGACTCTACCCTACACCCAATGCCTTGTACTACAGCATTTTTTTCGTATATTTGCGCCCGTTAACCACGTTGGTTAGCTTTTTATTCTGCTCGAGATGAACACAAGAAAACCGGGATCGCGTGATACGAACGCATCTAAAGGCCCGCGTAAAACTGGCGCAAAGCCAACAAGACCGACCTCTGGTAAACCCAGAACTGCGGCAAAGTCTACTGACAAACCTGATGCAAAATCAGACAGTAAACCAACTTCAAAATCAGGTGCTTACAGAATTGACCCACGCAAACAAGAGCGTAAGGGTGATCCGCTTCCAACATTCAACGAAGATGAAATTCGTTTGAACAAATATTTATCGAATGCTGGAGTTTGTTCCCGTAGAGAAGCGGATGTATTGATCCAATCTGGTGTTGTTAGCATCAATGGTAAAGTTGTAACCGAAATGGGTTATAAGATTAAACCAGGAGATAAGGTTCAATACGATGGTGAAACGATCAATGCTGAAACAAAGCGTTACGTTTTGTTGAACAAGCCGAAGGATTTCATTACAACAATGGATGATCCCTGGGGACGTAAAACTGTAATGGGATTGGTTTTCAAAGCTTGTAAAGAAAGAATTTACCCAGTTGGAAGATTGGATAGAGATACAACAGGATTACTTCTTTTTACAAATGATGGTGATTTGGCGAAGAAATTAACTCACCCGCGTTACCAGGCAAAGAAGATCTATCAGGTTGAGGTTGATAAAGCAGTTTCACTGGAACATTTGGAATTGTTGAAATCGGGAATTGAATTGGAAGACGGAAGAATTGCTGCTGATCACGTTGAATACGTGAAAGATGGTAAATCGTCTCGTGAAGTTGGAATTGAAATTCACTCCGGAAAGAACCGAATTGTACGTCGTATGTTCGAAAAATTAGGATATGTGGTTGTAAAACTAGATCGTGTACAGTTTGCGAGCTTAACGAAGAAAGATTTACCAAGAGGATTTTACCGTCATCTAACTGAAAAAGAGGTGGCTTTCCTTAAAATGTCGAAATAGTTAATTAAAACATGTGATGAAAATGAAAAAAATCATCCTACTTATGTTAACCGTGGTGATGTGTGCACTTGCAAACACAACCGCAATCGCGCAGGTCTCAAAGCATAAAAAGAAACACAGCACTGATGCCGGATCGTTCTTTTTTTACTGGGGATACAATAGGTCATACTATACAAAATCTGACATTCGGTTTGTAGGTTCTGATTACGATTTCAAGTTGAAAGATGTAACAGCTTACGATCGCCCGGACGCTTTTAAAGCAAATGTATATTTCAATCCGTCAACGATCACTGTGCCTCAGTACAATGGTCGATTTGGATATTATTATACGGATAGATGGGCAATTACATTTGGAGTTGATCATTACAAATACGTAATGGCCGACCAAAATCATGTATTGCTTGATGTACATATTGCTGAAGGAATTGACGACAATTGGGGCGGAAATTATACAGACGAACCAGTTGTTACAGATATCGACACTTTCCATTACGAAAATACGAACGGATGTAATCTTCTTCGTTTCGAGTTGATGCGTTCATTTGATTTATGGGAATTGGGAACGCAACGTCAGATTGCACTAACGGGAAATCTTGGTGCTGGAACTGGTCCTGTTCTAA
>CAMLET010000206.1 GCA_946479125.1 uncultured Flavobacteriales bacterium | reverse complement strand
TTCTTCCCGGAGAACGTCACAAACCATATAATGTTCTGGATATTCTGGATTGTATTGTTGACGAAGGAAGTTTAATTCAATACAAAGAAGATTACGGAAAAACCATTGTTACAGCATACGCTCGTATCGATGGCTGGAGTGTTGGAATTGTGGCTAATCAGCGTGAACTATCTAAAAACGCAAAAGGTGAAATGCAATTTGGTGGTGTTATTTACAACGACTCAGCTGATAAATCGGCTCGTTTTGTAATGAACTGTAATCAGAAGAACATTCCGCTTGTTTTCTTGCATGACGTTTCCGGATTTATGGTTGGATCTAAATCTGAACATGCCGGAATTATTAAGGATGGAGCAAAAATGGTGAATGCTATGGCAAATAGCGTTGTTCCAAAATTCTCTGTTGTCATCGGAAATTCATATGGTGCAGGAAACTACGCGATGTGTGGAAAAGCGTATGACCCACGATTGATTGTTGGATGGCCGACTGCAGAAGTAGCTGTAATGAGTGGAGCTGCCGCAGCAAAAGTATTGTTGCAAATTGAAGTAGCTTCATTACAGGCAAAAGGCGAGGAAATTACTCCTGAAAGAGAAAAAGAATTGTTCGATACAATCAAAGCTCGCTACGATGCCCAGATTTCCCCTTACTATGCGGCTTCGCGTATTTGGTTGGATGCTATCATCGACCCTGCAAAAACCCGTGAAGTTTTGTCACAAGGAATCTCTATGGCAAACCATAAAAAAGCAGAAAAACCGTATAACGTAGGTGTTATTCAAACCTGATAAAAATTATGAATTATGAGTGATGAGTTGTACCAAACTAAAATCACTCATAACTCATCATTAGTAACTCGTAACTAAAAAAACATGCATTTAGACTGGCAATTTAAACCTTACAAAGAACTTAGTACAAATGAATTCCATGACATAATTGCTCTTCGATTGAAGGCTTTTGTTGTTGAACAGAACTGTTCTTATTTAGATCTTGATGGGAAAGACAAAAAGTGTTATCACTTAATTTTGCGTGATGGAAAAGGAGACGTAATTGCTACAGCTCGTATTATTCCACCAGGACTTTCTTATGAAGAAGTGGCAATTGGTCGCGTGGTTCTAAATCCTGAATTTCGTGGTACAGGAGTAGGAATTGAAATCATGGAACGCTGTGTGAAATATGCTCATGAAGAATTTGGAATTGTTCCAATTCGTATTTCTGCGCAAAAACATCTTGAATCTTTTTACAATAAAACAGGCTTCGTTTCAACAGGTAAAGAATACTTCGAAGACGAAATTCCTCATGTTGAAATGCTATTAAATCCAAATAAATGAAACATCTCTTAAGCATTGGTCTTGTTGGTGCGGTTTTGACTTCTTGTCATCACACAAATAAAACAGAAACAACTACAACAGTAACTGAATCAACTAGTAAAACCCCTGGTTCTATCGATTTAAGTTACATGGACAAAACTGTTCGTCCGCAAGATGACTTTTTTCAATTCGCAAACGGAACATGGTGTAAAGAAAATCCAGTTCCAAATTCAGAATCTCGCTGGGGAAGTTTCAATGAACTTGATAAGCGCAATAAAGCGGTGATTAAAGAACTTTTGTCTGATGCTCAAAAAGACAATGGTAAAAAAGGATCAGACAATCAATTGGTTGGAGATTACTACTCTTCTTACACCAATATGACAAAACGCAATGAGCTGGGTACAAAGCCTATTGAAAGTAAATTGATGAAAATTGATGCCATCAAATCAAAAGACGATTTGATCAAAACGATCGCAGAGCTTCATAAATATGGTGTTAACACGCTATTTGGTTTTGGTGTTGGACAAGATTTGAAAAACGTTGATGGAAACATCTCTTATTTTGGTCAAGGTGGTTTAGGATTACCAAACAAGGATTTCTATTTCAAAGAGAACAAGAAAGAAATCAGAGAAAAATATGTTACTTACATTAAAGATGTTCTTGTACTTTCTGGTAACAACGAGGCATACGCTGCTGAAGCTGCTAAAAAAATATTCGCTTTTGAAAACGATTTGGCAAGTGGAATGATGGCGCCTGAAGAACTTAGAAGTCCTGAGAAAACATACAATAAAACGGCTTATAAAGATTTTCTTAAAGCATTAGATCAAGCTGACATGGAGTTGTACTTTTCAACTGTTGGAAGTCAGTCATTTGATACGATTGTAGTTGGTCAGCCTGAGTATTTGAAAACGTTAAATACTATGTTCAAAAAGGCATCAATGGATACGTGGATTCTTTACCTCCGTTGGTGTACATTAAATACTTATTCTGATGCTTTGAGTGATGATTGGGTGAAATTGAATTTCAGCTTTTATCAGGGAACACTTTCCGGAAAGAAAGAAATGAAACCAATTGAAGAAAGAGCAATCGACAATTTAACTGGTTCTGTTTTAGGAGAAATCCTTGGAAAGATCTTCGTGAACAAAACGTTTTCTGAAAGCGCAAAAGTGAAAGTGAATACAATGGTAGATAATCTACTGGCGGCATACAGAGATCGATTGGAAAAATTGGATTGGATGTCGGCTGACACCAAAAAAGAAGCTTTGAACAAATTGAATTCTATTGGTAGAAAATTGGTTTGCCCAAGCGAATGGAAAGATTTGACAATGCTGAGTATTACTTCAGAAACTTATATTGAGAATCTAGACAATATTGCACTTTATTCAACAAAGAAAAACTTTTCTGAATTGTATAAACCAGTTGATAAAAAGGAATGGGGAATGCCAGCTCACATGGTGAATGCATACTACCATCCTTTATTAAACGAGATTGCTTTCCCGGCTGGAATTATGCAGCCACCTTTCTTCGATGAAAATGCAGAAGACGCGGTGAATTACGGAAGAATCGGAATGGTTATCGGTCATGAGTTTACCCACGGATTTGATGACGAAGGATCTAAATTCTCGGCTGATGGAACATTTGCTGACTGGTGGCAGGAATCAGATAAAACATTGTTCGAAGAGCGTACAAAAATTCTAGGTGAAACATTCGGTGGATTTTGTCCGCTTGATGGTCACTGTGTGAATCCGAATTTGACAATGGGTGAAAACATTGCTGATTTAGGAGGATTGACAATGGCTTACTATGCTTACTCAATGACTGAAGAATTCAAATCAGGTAAAAAAGTAAATGGTTACACTCCTGCTCAACGCTTCTTTATTTCTTACGCACAATTGTGGAAGATCAACTATACAGAAGCAGAATTGAAAAACAGAATTGCAACAGATCCGCATTCACCAGGAATGTTCCGAGTAAACGGACCATTGATGAATTGTCCTGAATTCTTTGCTGCTTTCGATGTGAAAGAAGGTGATAAAATGAGAAATCCGGCTGATAAGGTCGCTAAGATCTGGTAGGACATTAAATAGAAGACGGTTACTTTTATTTTAACCGCAAAGAAAAAGAGAGCGCAGAGGTGTAAACTACCTTTGTGCTCTTCATATTTTATATGTTAATAGCACCATGAAATTATTTCTTCTTTTCATTTTTCTTTTTAGCCTCATTGGATTTGGTATTAGTCAAGCAACTACAAAAAATTCAGTAGATAAATCAGAGAATAGACATTCTGAAGCAATCGATTCCTCGTTTAGGATTTCGATAAAATTACTTCAAAAAACAGCCTATATTGATACTTCAAGTACTCCAACTATATTATCGGTTTGCAAACTACACTTGACGCTCGTTAATAACGGTGACAAAGAATATACAGAAACACACCCCTTAAGTATTAATTTACAAAGCCAAGAAAGCAACTTTTTTCTTGAAGCGATTAATGAAGATGGTTCGGAAATAAAATTCCCTGAAAACGCTCCAACTGACAGTTATCTCGATAACTCAAAATTCACGATTAAACCTGGAGCCTTTTTTTCGAAAGAGTTTTATATCAACTACATATTTCATTTCCCAATATCAGGAGCATATAAGGTACGCTTAGTATTTCGCCCTACACAAAGTTCCAGTGGTTTAAACAAAATGTATTACTCGAACTGGGAAACATTGATTGTAAAACACAAGTAAGTTGCCAAGATCTGGTAATTAGATCCAAAAATAAATGAGAAGGCTGTTTCGAAAGATTCAGCCTTTTTTGTTTAATCACGATTCGAAAGATTTCTATTTCAGCGCATCTATGCAAAAGACTGGTAATCAAAGTACTTACAAATGATTATTTATAATCTGCTGTTAAACAATGATTATTTATAACGCTTTCGCCAACACTTTCTTAACAAGTCTCGTTAATTTAGCACAAACTAGTACAAATTGAAACACTATTTACTTGTAATACTAATCGGATTTACGAACCTTGCATTTAGTCAGGATCCTCATCCGTATTTCAAGAATTATACGGTTAGTGACGGATTACCCAGCTCGGAAGTTTATCAGGTAAAGCAAGCTCGAAATGGTTTTGTGTGGTTTGCTACAGGTAACGGAATCTCCAGGTTCAACGGTTACGAATTCGAAAATTACTCCGTAAAAGATGGTTTGCCCGACAACACTGTATTTGAATTGTGTGAAGATGAGAAAGGACGAATGTGGTTCGTTACAATGTCCTGTAAAATCGGGTACTTCTATAATGGAAAGATTCATCCTTTCAAATACAACGGAAAACTTCAGAAACGTTTAAAGAGTTCAAACAAAACAACATTCTACGTAGACAAAGCTGAAACTGTGCATTTGGGAGTTCAGGATGATGGAGTTTACAGTATTACGAATAAAGGTAAAATTGTTCACCGTCCAATGAAAAGAGGGAGTTTGAAAATCTTCCAAAAAGAGAAACACCTTGCTTTTTCCTCTAATATTTTCTTCTTCGGGGAACGCATCAGTTTATTTGCAAAAAAGCAAACGCTCAACTGGTTCGTCCCAAAAAACCAAATAAAATCAATTGCTCCAAGAAGTATTATCTCACTTCACAACGGTAATAAATTACTTTCGGTTGGCAACGATGTGATTGTACTAAAGAAAGGTGGAAAGTTTGAAATGCTTCATTTTCACGGACCAGTTACGTGCCTGTACGAAGACAAAGATCAGGAAATCTGGATTGGTACGTATCAAGAGGGTATCTATCGATTCACCAATGGAATAAAAAGCAAGCCGGAACGTTTCCTGAAAGGGAATTCGATAACAAGTATTTTTCAGGATCATGAAGGCGGATTTTGGTTCACAACCTACGGAAACGGAGTCTTTTATTCCCCTACTAAAAAGATCCTCAATTATGATTTAGGTTGTGGTTTAATGGGAAACAATATTACCCAACTCGCTACAAACGGTAAACAATTGTTTGTTGCATCCAAAAACGGGTATATCCATACTGTGACCGGAAAACACATCTCAATATTCAATAGCAATTTTTTACCGGGATCAACCAATGAAATAGGAAATATTCGCTTCATTCCGCAATTGAAAGAACTTTGGGTGTACGGTCATATCAATACTTTTCGTTTTAGTGAAGGCCGAGTAAAAAGTGGCTATTGCACTACATTCAACGACATATATTACGATCCGAAAGGGGTTGTATGGCTTACACGAATGAACTGCATAACGAAATACAATACCCGTACAAATGAGATTTCAGAATTGTTCCCGAACGACAAACATGTGTGGATCAACGCCATTGAAAAATCGCCTTTCGCCAACGAATTGTATATTGGCGCAATTGATGGGTTATGGAAGATTAACCCGAAAACAGATAAATCCACCTATTTAGGAAAAGTCTCGCCCTTACTTCAGAACAGAATTATGGATATTGCGTTTCTACCAAACAATTGGTTGGTAGCTGCAACAAAAGGACTGGGAATTATCTTCTACAAAAACGGGAAAGTCATCCAGATTAGCGAAAAAGACGGTTTAACCGGAGACAACGTTTACAAACTTTTCATTAAGGGTTCTACCCTACTTGCCGCTACGGACAAAGGATTGAGTGTTATTTCAATAAAGAACAACAACCCAAAAACGTATGCTTTGCGGCACTTGACAGTTAGCGATGGTTTGTCCTCGAATGAATTAAGAGATGTTACAGTTGTTGGAAACCAAATTTACGTTGCCTCGCCTGAAGGAGTTTCCTTTTTCAACTTTAACTATTCTAACCAACGCTCGTCCCTGATTAAAACCCAACTTTCTGAACTGAAAATCAATCAGCAAAGCGTCCCGCTGAAAAAAGTCTATCATCTCGATCATTACAAGAATAACCTAGAAGTTCGTTTCACTGGAATTACATTTCGAAACAGTGGAAAAACCCGATACCGTTATAAAATGAAGGG
>CAMLET010000205.1 GCA_946479125.1 uncultured Flavobacteriales bacterium | reverse complement strand
AAGGTGGAGCAACCATTTCTCACAAAGAAGATGGTGCTAAATTGCAAAAGTACTTAATGGAGATCCTTCCAAACTTTGATCAGGAGCGTGTTTACCCATCTGATATCAAGAAATTGTTTCAGTGGTACAACATCCTTTTGAAAGCTGGGGCATTGGTTCCTGAAGAAAAGGAAGAAGCTAAAGACGAAAAGAAGCCAGCTGCTAAAGCGAAAGCAAAGAAAGATGATTCAGCAACCGATACAGCGGAAGCTAAACCAGCAGCTGAGAAAAAACCAGCTGCGAAAAAAGCTCCGGCAAAAGCAGCAGCAACTAAAACAGTTGCTCCGAAGGCAGCATCTAAAGCAGCTCCAAAAGCTACAACAACGAAAAAAGCTGCAGCACCTAAAACTGGTGTTAGCAGAGGAAAATAGAATATTTGATTTTATAACTTATAGGTAGGGGTGCATTACAATGCACCCTTACTTATTTACGGTAATAATGAACATGTTATGAGAAATTTTATTGCAAAAGACTTCACTTGCAAAAACTGGGAAGAAGTAGCAGTTTACTTTAACGATCTAAAATCAAGATCAATTGATTCGAAGGTTGATTTCATCACCTGGCTAAAAGATAAAAGTGAATTGGATGCCGTTTTGGAAGAAAATATGGCCTGGCGCTACATTCGAATGACAATTGATACTACGAATGAAGAGCACTCGAACGCTTATTCTTTCTTTGTGAGTGAAATTCAACCGCATTTAGCACCCGAAGAAGACGCGTTGAATCAGTTGATGATGTCTTCGCCTTTTATAGCGGAACTTTCTGCAGAGAGCAATGCCTACTCTATTTATTTCAGAAGTGTGAAAACAGCGCTGGAATTGTACTCTGAAAAGAATATCCCTTTGGAAACGGAATTGAGTGAATTGGCGCAAACGTACAGCGGAATTATAGGAGCTCAGAACATTGAGTACAAAGGTAAAACCTTGACAATGCCTCAGGCTGCCAATTTGTTGAAAGACCCAGATGCTTCGGTTCGTGAAGAAGTTTACCGCTTATTGGTGACTCGTCGTTCACAAGACACAGCACAACTGAACGAACTATTTACTAAAATGGTTCAGATTCGTCATCAGGTTGCGTTAAACGCTGGTTGCACAGATTTCCGTGACTATAAGTTCAAAGCCCTTGGTCGTTTTGATTACTCGGTTGAAGATTGTCAGAATTTCCATCAATCAATAGAAGACTTGGTTGTTCCAATGGTGAAAGCGATTCAGAAAACACAAGCTGATAAATTAGGCGTTGCTAAAATGAAACCATGGGATACAGAAGTTGATCCGGATGGATTAGCACCTTTGAAACCATTTGAAAACGGTGAGCAACTATTAGCCAATTCCATTTCGATCTTTAATAAACTGGACAAGTATTTCGGAGATTGTTTGACAACCATGCGAGACGAGAAATACCTGGATTTGGATTCGAAAGCTGGAAAAGCTCCCGGAGGATACAACTATCCGCTTTATGAAAGTGGAATTCCGTTTATTTTCATGAATGCTGCAGGCGCACAACGCGATGTGGTAACCATGGTTCATGAAGGCGGACATGCGGTTCACTCTTTCTTAAGTAGAAATCTGGAATTAACCGGTTTCAAAAGCCTGCCTTCTGAAGTTGCAGAATTGGCTTCCATGTCTATGGAATTAACAACCATGGAACATTGGGATGAATTCTACTCCAACGAAAACGATTTAAGAAGAGCGAAAAAAGAGCAATTGGAATCAATACTAAAAGTATTACCCTGGATTGCAACGATAGACGCTTTCCAACATTGGATTTACACGAATCCAACACACACAACAGAAGAAAGAACTGCACACTGGCTAACATTGACTAAACGTTTCGGAACCGGAATGGTCGATTATACTGGATTTGAAAGTGCTCTGGAAAACTCATGGCACAAGCAATTGCATTTGTTTGAGGTCCCTTTCTACTACATCGAATACGGAATTGCTCAGCTTGGAGCCTTGGGAGTTTGGAAGAACTACATGAAGAACAACAAACAGGCTTTAGAAGACTACAAAAACGCTTTGGCTTTGGGTTACAGCGAATCTATTCCTAAGATTTATGAAACTGCAGGATTGAAATTTGATTTTTCATCTTCAACGGTGAAGGAATTGACAGCTTTTGTGCAGGAACAGTTAAACGCTGTGAATTAAATACTAAGATTATTAATAAACCGCAAAGAAACAGAGAGCGCAGAGATGAAATAAACTTTGCGCTCTTCCTTCTTTGCGTTTAATCATTCACCATAACTCAAATGCCGATCTTTGTTGCGATTTTTGTGTAAATCAAACCTTTCCAATAAATGGGTTCGCTGCTCCCGGGATCATCAAAAAACAGACTGAATTCAGCTTTCAGCGTTCCTTTTTTCCAAAGTTTTTTATCGATGAAAATAGTTCCTTGAGTACAATAGAAAAGCTCGGATTCTTCAGGCTTGATACTGTTGAAATCGATCATTGATTTACAGAAATCTCCATTGATTTCCAATACTAGACTACTGTGTGTTGCAATTCCATTTCTTGAGTAACACATAACTGTTCTCCCTGAAAGGATTGCTTCAATGAAATTCGTTCCATCAAATTCGTACGCGTTTGTCTCACTTTTAATCGTATGAAACTCATGTGTTGTGTCCAGCAACTGATAAAAAATAGCTGCGGAATCCTTTAAAACAACACCATTTTCATCAAGCATTCCGTAACATCTTTCCGGACAAAATCCACCATCAGCGCAACCAGCTCTTCCGTCCGCTTTCATCTCAACTCCAAACGGATAACTCCACTTTTCCTTAAAAGAAAAATCACCGGATAAGTTATTAACCCATTGGATTTTAATGGGAACCAAATCCATATATCCATTCTGTCCGAATGAAGCTGAAGTGATCCAAAGGAAACAGATTATTAAGCTTGTTTTCAATCTCATTTTATCAATCTGAAAATTCTGATAACGTGAATATATGCTTTAGAACGCAAAGATTTATTCCCCATAGTTTATAATACTCTCCTCAACAGGCTTTCTCGTCCCGGTATTCAAGACATCTCCACATTCCTTACAATAAATCTCTTTCACATCCGGATCATCCAAAATCTGGAAATTCAGATTCGGCGAGTTGAAATAAGTACAAAACTCCGCTCCTCGATATTTCAGGATTTTCTTGAAATAAGATATGTATTTATCGTGCGGGAGATTCACATTTGTTAAATGAATCAGTTTCAGGAAATAAACCAGGTCTTCCGGATTTTCTGTTTCATCAATTCTGTTCTTCACCAAATCATATGCAAATTTATTCTGCTTGAAGTACGAATAATATGAAGCCAATTCGAAAGTTTTATCCGCATCCAAACGCGCATTTCCGATGTAAGTCTTTACTCGGTTGTGAAACCTCTTTTTTCTTCTTGGTTCAAACCAATCACTTCCACTGGCAAAATTAAGAATGATCCGAGCCTGAATCTTTTTGTCGACATAACGAAGTTTCTTCAATTTCTTGAAGTACTTTTTCTTGGTCATTCCAAGCGTCCCACTTCTCCATTTGTAATATTCCAAAATGGCCAAACTCGTTCGTACACGCTTGAAAGTGGTATCCACACTTTTTACAGCTTCCAGATCGCTTTCCAGAATTGCATATCTGTTTTCATTTAATGAATCAACCAGAAAATGAATAGTGGCTCTATCATGAAGTACACGTTTGTTACGCTTCTCAAAAGGAATTACCATTTCATCCAACTCTTCTAAAGTCATTTCACCTTTCAGAATAAAATTGTATTGTACACGTTGTAATTGTGCGGCATATCTGGCTTTCTTACTTGAAATGGCTTGATCAAACATTGCACTCACCATTTCCTTTGTCACAATCAGATCAACCGTATCTTTCGTTGTCATAACTACCTGAACGTAGCGATGTTTCGCAAGGATTGGTTCAAGTTTCGTTACCAAATCATTGTCTTTCAGAGCCGCACGAAGATCGGCATCAGATAATTTACCCAAATACTCGAATTCGGTTCCGACAATATCTTCTCGAAAATCTTCAAAATTCTCATTGACTTTGGTAGAAATTTTGTTTGCTGCAATTCCCTTGGAAACCAGAAAGTCTGACAAATACTTAGCTCGATTAGAATACAGTTTATTGTTGTTTTCAGCAGTACCTTCGATACTTGCGTAACCTTCTAATGCTATTTTATCGATTTTACCCTGATTCAGACTCAAAAATTCCGCAACGGAAGTCAGAACAGTTGAATCTTTCGGTTGAATTAATCCTTTTCCGAAAAACATTGTAGCAGAAATGGTGTCGAGTACCAGATCATCTTCAAGTAACTCTTCAGGCTCAATACCAAAAGTCAACGGAATATCTACATAATAGGAAGAAGGAATTTCGTTGTAGATTACCTCTGAACAAGTCCGTTTGTTCTTGACAATGGTCAAATTCACTTCAAAATCTTCCTTGATATAGCTTGGAACTTTGCCGAGATAAACGGAAGTATGGAACATGCCGACAAAATAATTTTTCTTGTACACGGGCGGAAGCGGAATTCCACGAACTGCTCTTCTACCGTTAAAATAGTTATTGCTATCACAAGGATATTGTGATTTCAAAACGATATTCGCTGCAAGTCCGTCGTTCCATGGATTGTACAAACGCATTCGCGAAGCTGACCATCTGGGAATACGGAATCCTGTTCCAAAAACAAAGTAAATACTACTGTCAGCAGTTACCTCTATAGCTCCAATGGGCATTCTTCCCTGACAATAAGCGCAACGCCACGGATTCTCTGGCTTGTATTTCAGCGAATCGACCTGTTCTTCGTACTTCGTTAGGTAAATTGGTCCACCAAACAACTGACAAGCATACACTTCACCATCAGCATTTACCGAAACAGCAACATAGGTTGTCTTGAAATCCGGATTGATCATATTCTGAAAATGGGGCGGAGAATTTTTCCAATTCGTCACCAAGTCTTCTGCGAGTTTTTCATAAGTGGTGATTGGTGGATTCTTTTTATCCGTTGGACTATTTCCAATTTTCATGTTTGTCTGCTGACAATTCTCACCAACCATATCAAACTGTCGACCATAGAAATCCACTCTATTCTTCGGAGCCTTCTTCTTTTTATTGAAATTCTGAAAATGAGTCACCTTCTCTTTTCGAAGCATGTATTCTGCCTGATCCTGAGCAGCAAGAAGTAATTCAGTCTTGTTTTCCAATGGCTCAACCTTTTCCTTCTTTCTGATTTTATTTACCTCCTGAAGAATGAATTTGTTTAGAATTTCCGGATCAGGATTGTAGATATCATTAATGGTAGTTTGACTTTTAGCCAAAAGTGGAAAGAGGAAAGCGGAAAGAAGGATTCCAGTTTTCAAGAAAGCAGATATCTTAAGATTAATTTTCAAATCAGTTCACTATAACTCCAAATGTAAGAATATTGAAAAGGTAAACCTCGACTCATTTAGACTACGCTCAATACAGGTCGCTCGGTTACCTTTACTTGACAACTTTCATCCAGTTGTTCTCGATAAATCCTCCTACGTCGAACACTCGAACTGACATCGCTTTGCGTTCTTTGCGCACTCCGCGGGATTTTTGCATTTAGTTATTAGAAAGGCAAATTCAAATTTTCTTCAGAATTACAATTGTATCTTTAAATGGTGAAAATCTTAATCATAGAAGACGAAGAAGAATTATTACAGGATATTTCTGAATACCTGACGACACAAGACTATTTGTGTGAGTATGCAATAAATTATGCTGATGCAATTGATAAAATTGGCGCTTATGATTATGACTGTATTCTTCTTGATTTGATGCTTCCTGGCGGTGATGGATTGAAAATACTGGAGTTGTTGAAGAACAAAAAACGTACAGACGGAGTGATCATTATATCGGCAAAAAACGCCTTGGATGATAAAATAAAAGGCTTGCAGCTGGGGGCTGATGATTATCTGGCTAAACCATTCCATCTTTCGGAACTTAGTGCACGAGTTTACTCAGTTATTAGAAGAAAGCAATTTGATAATTCTAATACTATCGATTTTGAGGAATTATCGGTTGATCTTCTTTCGAAATCAGTGCTTATTGGACCTACCTCTGTCCTACTTACAAAAAAGGAATTCGACCTATTACTTCTATTTCTGGGCAATAGGAACAAAGTTATCTCGAAGAATGCTCTTGCTGAGCACTTATCTGGTGACATTGCTGATATGTTCGATAATCACGATTTCATTTATGCACATGTCACTTGACGGTTTTGTGGCAGGACCGAACGGAGAA
>CAMLET010000204.1 GCA_946479125.1 uncultured Flavobacteriales bacterium | reverse complement strand
CCGGATTCGGTAATCGCATGTGTTGGTGGTGGAAGTAATGCTGCCGGTGCGTTCTATCATTTCTACGACGAAGAAAAAGTAGAATTAATCGCGGTTGAAGCTGCTGGAGAAGGCATTCACTCGGGAAAATCAGCTGCATCCAGTATTCTAGGAACTCCGGGAATTCTGCACGGAAGTTTAACGATGCTAATGCAAGATACAGACGGACAAGTGATAGAGCCACATTCCATTTCAGCTGGATTAGATTATCCGGGAATTGGACCTTTGCACGCGCCCACGATTTCAACAGGAAGAACGAAAGTCATTACGATAGAAGACAAAGAAGCTCTTGATGCAGCTTTGCTTTTATCCAGATTGGAAGGAATCATTCCTGCCCTGGAAAGCGCTCATGCTATTGCTGCTTTGGAATATTGCAGTTTTACGAATGATCAGGTTGTTGTGATCAATTTATCTGGTCGTGGCGACAAAGACATGAACACTTATCAAGAAGCATTTAAAGAATTGTAAGATGAATCCTTTCAAAAAAGAACACAAACAAACGAGCATTTTTATTACTGCTGGTTTTCCGGAGTTGAATTCCTTGGAAACTCAGATTGAGTTATTGCAAAAACAAGGTGTTGATTTCATCGAAATTGGAATCCCATTTTCAGATCCATTGGCCGATGGCCCGACCATTCAACAATCCAGCGCAACGGCAATTGCAAACGGAATGTCGATTAAGGAATTATTTATTCAGCTGCGAAGAATTAAAGCAAAAGTCAATGTTCCATTGGTTTTGATGGGCTATTTGAATCCGGTAATGCAATTCGGTTTTGAAGAATTCCTAAAGACATGCGATGAATTGGAGATCAAAGGACTGATTCTTCCCGATTTATCTTTCGAGCTTTACGAAAAGCGATACAAAACAACTTTTGAAGATTACGACGTTCAGCTTTGTTTTTTGGTCACACCGCAAACAGAAGACTTCAGAATTGAGCAAATAGCAAGTCAATGCAAAAACAGCTTTGTGTATTTGGTGAGCAGTAACAGTATTACGGGTGGTTCTATTGAAGTCAGTTCAAGTTTGAAAACGCGCTATGCTGAAATTAAATCGCTTTGTAATGATACTCCACTGTTTCTAGGTTTCGGAATTGATTCTGCTGAAAAACGAAAATCAGCATTTGAAACCTGTGATGGAGTAATTATTGGAACAGCTTATTTGAAAGCGGTTGAAAAAGAAAGATCTCTCGCTTTTCTGGAGGAAATCTTAAAATAACAACTTCGCTCATCTTTCGAATAGCTACTTTTGTAACATGTCTACAAGCACAAGTTCACTTGCACAGAAAACGGCTTACCCCATCTTGTTCGCCATTGCTTTTGGTCATTTATTGAACGATCTGATCCAGGGGATTTTACAGCCCATGTTTCCTATGATAAAGGAAACACAGCATTTGGATTATTCTCAGATTGGACTGATCATGTTTGCTTTTCAGATAACATCCTCACTTTTTCAACCTGTTGTAGGAAGTATTACTGACAAATATCCACGACCATATTCCTTCAGTTTCGGAATGTTGTTTGCCATTGGTGGTGTCATCTTACTTTCCTACTCCACCAGTTTTGCTTTAACCTTAATGGCCGCATGTTCTATCGGACTCGGTTCTTCTATTTTTCATCCGGAAGCGTCGCGTGTTGCATATTCAGCCTCTGGAGGAAAGCGAAGTTTGGCGCAGAGTATTTTTCAATTGGGAGGAAACGCAGGAACGGCTTTAGGTCCTGTTTTAGTGGCCGCTTTCGTTCTTCCTTTCGGGCAAAAATATACGCTTTGGTTCTTAGTTGCCGGCTTACTCGGATTCGGTATCTTGCTTTATGTGAGCCGATGGTATAAAGCCTATTTACAAGAACACTTAAAAAATGCCGCAGCACGAGTTATAACGCATGGTCTTTCCAAAAAAAGAGTGCGCATTTCTGTTGCAATCTTATTGATTCTTCTTTTCTCAAAATACTTCTATACGGCAAGTATTTCCAGTTACTTCATTTTCTACGCCAAGGAAAAATTCAATGTTCAGGGAAGTCAGGGACAACTTTTATTGGCGGTCTATCTCTTTGCAATGGCATTGGGAACAGTAATTGGTGGAATTGTAGGCGACAGATATGGTCGTAAGGCGATTATCTGGTTCTCCATTCTTGGGGCAGCGCCGTTTACATTACTTCTTCCCTATATGGATTTAACCGGAACCGTAGTTTGTCTCGGTTTTACAGGATTCATACTGGCTTCAGCTTTCCCTTCCATTCTGGTTTACGCACAAGAATTACTTCCCGGAAGAATTGGAATGATTTCAGGATTATTCTACGGTTTTGCCTTTGGAATGGGTGGAATTGGCGCAGCTTGTTTGGGAGAATTGATCGATAAATTTGGAATTGAAAAGGTTTACCTGATTTGTTCTTTCTTGCCGTTGATGGGAATGATCGCGGTGTTTTTGCCATCGTTTAAAAACAAGAATCCAGATTCGGTAGTTACAAGTGGTGATGACCAGGTTATAGATGATGTATTAATTGATTCTGAATAATTCTGGTGTTTTTATCTCTTCCTTCACGTCAAAAAAAGAATAAAGGGTCACTGAGCGGAGTCGAAGTGCGCCCCTACGATTTTTTTGTTGGCATGTAAAATTCCTTCAAATAAAACGGCTCAAAATACGCCACATCTTCGAATTCTCGTTTCTGGAATTTTTCAAACGCTAAACGAATTTGCCCTGTTGAACTAGCTTTCAATTCAAGGAATGTACAATTTCTATTTTGCCAATGCTCTTGCATCTTATCAGCACCATCACCGAAATAGTGGAATGGTTCGAATTCCTGATAAGAACTTCCGTCCAGAACATCGGCTGAAATCGGTTTCATGATTTCTCCTTTTGAAGAATGAATCAAACTAAACACTTCCATTCTTCTCGCATCGATCATTGCACACAGATTTTTGTCGTCGCTTACTTTACTCCTGGCAATTTCTATCATAGAAGTCAAGGCATCAACTGCAATTAAAGGAATGTTCAGAGCAAAACATAAACCTTTCGCAGTTGCAACACCAATTCGAAGTCCTGTGTAAGAACCCGGACCACTTGCAACAGAAACAGCGTTCAATTCCTTTACCGTGATTTTTTCCTTTTTCAGTGTTTCTTCCACAAGTAAAGTCAGCTGTTCACCATGAGCGAATGCATCATTATCAATTTCGGCAAGCTGTTTCAGTTCGCCATTAAAGGAAAGTGCAACCGAACAAACCTTCGTTGCTGTTTCCAAATGAAGAATGTACATTATTTTGGAATTCGATTACAAACGTCGTGTGGGAAACCCGCTACTTCACCAACGGTACTGTATACCTTCTCTTTTTTCACCCAAGTGTAGGCCATATCCAGAGCATACTCTTTGCCTTTTGAAACTACAATTACTTCGTAGTAACTTTCATAACCAGTGTAACGAACAATGATCTTGTCTACTTTAATCTTCTCCGGTTTTGCACCATCACAACATCCGCAGTAACCGTAAACGGTTCTTGCATCCTGAATAATTTCAGCAGCTAAAAGCGCTTCATCTTTTGACATATATGCTAATTGGTCTGCAAACGAGAAGTTAGCAACCAATGCAAAGAAAATGGCTATAACGAATCTTTTCATAGTACAAAAGAAATGAAAAAGTTCCACTTCGACTCCGCTCAGTGACCTTTTTGTTTTAGCCAAAAGAAAGAACTATTCTATCCTATTCTGGTCTGAATTTTCTGTAGACCAACCATGATATTGAAACTACAAAGAGAAATAATCCACCGAACATCATTTCTTTTCCCATCGGATAATGCATGACACGAAATACATATCCAAAAAAAGTAAAGATGATTCCAAGAATGCTAACAACAATTAAGGCAATATTCATATAAATAGATTTATCAGATCAGAAATGTAAGTTTTAGAATAAGTAACAACTCCTAATTCGTAAACTCCAATTTGAAACCTATTCCATGAACGTTTTGGATATGGATACTTTCGTCACAACTTAAGTACTTTCTCAGTTTTGTAATGAATACATCCATACTTCTTCCCGCAAAATAATCGTCTTGTCCCCAAACGGCAGTTAGGATAGTCTCTCTCGACACCACGCTGTTTTTAAACTGACAAAGCATTTTCAAAAGCATGGCTTCTTTCTTCGTCAACGTTTTGCTAAAATCCGGATGAGTCAAGGTGTAATTCTCTGTATCGAAAGTGTATGACGCTATAGTAATGACTTTCGCTTCTGGTTCATCAACAATATTGACACGTTTCAAAAGCGCTTTTACGCGGAGTGCCAATTCATCGAAGGCAAAGGGTTTGGTCAGATAATCGTCTGCACCAGCTTTAAAACCTTCCACTTTATCTTCAGTAAGCGATTTTGCAGTAAGAAAAAGAATAGGAACTTCCTGATTGATGGTACGAATATCTCGGGCAAGTGTGAAACCATCTTTTTTAGGCATCATTACATCAAAAATACAAAGATGGAATTGCTCTTCTGTAAATCGAATCTGGCCGTCATTACCATTTGTACACAGTACCACGTGGTATCCTTCCATTTTCAATTGTTCGGCAACTACAAATCCCAAATTTGTATCGTCTTCAACTAATAAGATTTTTGCTTTCGCAGGTTTTCCTGTACTTTCCGTCATGAGGTGAAGATAATAATTGTGATGAAAAGTGATTCAATGTGATTCGGATTTAACTAAAAAACAACAAGAGCCTGAGACGGGCGTCTCAAGCTCTTGTCACACTAATCAACCTAACCTACTACTACTTCGACAAAAGTATAGAGCAGAAATAAACTGCACAAGAAAAATCAGATCGAAATTTACCATGGTAAAAAATGTAAGGAATCCACGAAAGACTAAAATTTTAGCAAGATTCACTAAATCGTTTCATCAAGAATATTACTATTCATCGCATAATATCTGCAGTTTACACTAAATCGACATCCCTATTTCCAATTGGTAGAAATCCAAGATTTGAATTTAGGATTACAAGAATTTAAAAAATTGAATTGTTAAAATTCACAGTCGGCAATCACTATTGTGAATTAATGAACCATGCTCCGGATTTAAATCGATATAGTTTTCCAAATTTATCTTTATTCGACCGTAATTGGAAACCCGAAAAGTTTAACTTTGAAAGAAACTGTATCTGCATGAGCAAAATTGCAATAATCGACGACGAAGAAGATATCCGCGACATTCTGGCTTATAATCTTCAGAAAGAAGGATTTCAGGTATTTGTTGCTGAAAACGGTAAAAAGGGAATTGAACTGTGTAAGAATGAAAAACCAGATTTGATTTTGCTCGACGTGATGATGCCCGGTATGGACGGAATTGAAGTTTGTGAGAATATTCGTGGAACCGCTGGATTAGAGAACACACTTATCTGTTTTTTAACCGCACGAAATGAAGATTACAGTCAAATTGCCGGATTGGATGCAGGAGCAGATGATTATATTGCAAAACCAATCAAACCCAGAGTATTGATCAGCAGAATCAATGCACTTCTAAGACGAAAAGAATCTGCCGTTACACCACAAGACCTGGAAGGAGTTCTTACTATAAACAGAGAAAAATATACGGTTTTCAAAAACGGAGACCCCATTCACCTTCCAAAGAAAGAATTTGAATTGTTGGCTTTACTTGCTTCTCGTCCGGAAATTGTATTTGAACGAGATGTGATTCTTGAAAAGGTTTGGGGAACAGATATCATTGTAGGTGACAGAACCATAGATGTTCACATACGTAAACTGCGCGAAAAAATTGGCGATAATTACATCAGAACCGTAAAAGGAATTGGGTATAAGTTTTCTGCTAGCGGAGAATGACTTTTCAAAGTAAAAAAGCAAAAGTCAAAAGTCAAAAAAGGGAAAACCAATTCTAACTTTTGACTCATATTATCTTTTATCCCAGCAAATGATATAAATCTTCGATTAAAGGACCTGGAATATCTCTTTTGACTTTTACCTTTTCACTTTTGACTTAAATTCCAAGTTCTATCTGGAAGATTCCACCAAAGCGACTTGTTTGCGTTTCGTTTCTCAAATTCTTTGTTACCTGGTAAAGAACATTTGCCTGCACTTTCACACGGTGTCCGTTTAAGTAACGTGTAACTCCGAATTGAAATTCATCTGTTCCTTTTGTGTTGATACTTGAAAAATCCGTATTGCTATAAATGGATTTGAATGGTGTAACACTAGCGTAACGCAAAGCCACTTCCCAGTTCGATTTAAACAAATAGATCGGAAGAGCGTCGTGTAGGGAAAGAGTGTAGATCTCGGTGG
>CAMLET010000203.1 GCA_946479125.1 uncultured Flavobacteriales bacterium | reverse complement strand
CATTGAATTCCATCTTGCTGCTCTTCGAAATGAATCGTGATCTTTCCTTTTCGTTGATCTTCAGGAGAAAAACGGAATCCGTGTTTAATGGCATTCTCTACAAAAGGCTGTACAAGCATCGGCGGAATTTCCACGTAATTTGCTTCCGTCATCAGGTTCGTTGTGATCTCGTATTCAAAACGATCGCCAGTGCAGAATTGTTCGACCAAAAGGTAATTTTCCAAAGTGGCCATTTCTTCTTCCAAGGTAATCACAGATTTCCGCGAGTTATCTAGAATTTGTCGCATTAACCTGGAAAACTTCGCCAGGTAATAACGCGCTTTGGTTTCGTTTTCGGTTCCAATTAATCCTTGAATCGAATTCAGTGCATTGAAAATGAAATGCGGATTCATTTGTAATCGAAGCGCTTTTTGCTCTAATTCCATCAGGTTCTTCGCCATCTCCGCTTGTTCCTGAGCTTTTCTGGCTTTATCCCTAAAACGTTTCGACTGAATCCTAAATGCCAGAATGATGATTGTTAACGCACCAATCACCAGTAGAACATAAAACCAAGTCGTTCGCCAATACGGAGTTGAAATAGTGATTTCAAAACGCAGCGGTTCTTTCGAATAAACACCATCTTCATTTCTTGATCTTACCAAAAACGAAAACGTCCCCGAAGGTAAATTGGAGTATGTAATGCGCTGGTCTTTTGTCCATGGCGACCAAGACTCATCAAATCCTTCCATTTTCCAGGAATACTCCACAGCTTCTGGATTGCGAAGATTGATTCCCTTGAAAACAAAACTCAAATGATTTTGGTCATAAGGTAAATCCAAACCTTCAAAAATCCCCCAAGGCAGCACATGATCTTTGTATCCCGTTTTTCGAAGCGACTGATAAAACAACTGCACATCCACCAAATTCAGAATCGGAGAAATTTTATTCACTTGTCTATTCTCTGAATTGTAAGATGTAACTCCATTTACAGTTCCAATCCAAATCTTACCGTCGCCTGCGCTGAACGGAGTCGAAGCGTCTTTCCAAATACTGTTTTGACAAGTTTCCACACCAAGAAACCCCTCTCCTCTACTGTAATTTACAGCTCGTTTTACGTTCAGATTTTTGTCAAACGTCAATTGATTTAATCCTGATTCCGTTCCAACCAACAAATTGTTTTTCTGGTCGAAGATCATACAATAGATATTGGAGGAATGAAGTCCGTCTTTGATGGTAATGTTCTTTACAACCTTGTAAGTTTTCGCATCAATTGCCATAATTCCAAAACCAGCCGTTCCAATCCAAATTCTACCGGAATTATCACTTGTAATTGTTCGAATGGTATTGGAAACCAATCCTTTTTCCTGAGTAATCCAAACGTGTTTTTCCGTTTCCGGATTGTAGCATCCAACTCCTTTCGTTTCTGATCCATACCAGATCATTCCTCTTGAATCCACATGAACAGTTGTCAAGCGGGTGTCCAAACAACCTTGTCTGGTCATAATCTGAGTCATCTGTTCTGCAGAATCGATTCGCAATAAACCGTTTCCTACAGAGGCCACCCAGATTATTCCGTTTTTGTCACGAACCATCTGTTTAATGTAAAAACGCGTAGTTCCTTTCATCCAATGGAACTTTCCGTCATCCAGAATTCCTATCCCCTGACCTTCTGTACCGAAATACATTTTTCCCTTCTCACCTTCAACAATGGCTTTCACCTTTATGGCCTCAAACCCGTTATCCTTGTTGAATTGTCGAATGATTCCGTTATACATTACACTGACACCATTTTGTGCAGTTCCCATCCACAACTGGTTTTTGGAGTCGCGATAAATGGAATAAACGAAATTTCCTCCTAAGCCAGAAGTAGTTGTGTAATGGGAAAATAGTTTTTTAGAAAGCTGGCTTAATCCAACACCGGAAGTTCCGAGCCACAAATCGCCACATCTGTCTTTGATAATTGAGCGAACATGATTATTCGCCAATCCGTCAGCTTGAGAATATTTGGTAAATTTCTTGTTTGTGGTATTGTATTCAACCAATCCTTGAGCCAGCGTCGCTATCCAGATCTTATCTTTTTCGCAATAAAAATCGAAAACGGTTTCCTTGTACAATTCCAAATGCAAATCCAAACGATAATACATTTTCCAATCGTAGCAATACATTCCATCGCCATAGGTTCCAATCAGTAATCTTCCATTTTGATCTTTCTCAATTTTGGTGATGGCGTTTTTCATCACTTTGGCTTTCGCGCCATGATAAATGGTTGTTTTTGTTTTGAAATTGTATTCATATAAACCTTCGCCTGTTCCTAAAAACAAAGAGTTCGACGAATAATAGATTGCATAAATAGAAATGTCTTTGCTAATCTTAGGAAGCGTTTTTTGTTGCAATTTTCCGTTGATCAATTCGTATAGCCCATGATTTGTCGCACAAAACAACTGTTCATTTTTCCCCTGAGTAATTGCCGTAATTGCCAGATTGGAGCGTTGAACT
This sequence comes from uncultured Flavobacteriales bacterium, assembly GCA_946479125.1. The sequence continues at coordinate 3,851 of CAMLET010000203.1, read as the reverse complement.
GCCGTTGGAATTTTCTTGAATTTTGAACCGTTGTAAACCGTTAATCCATTAGCCGTTCCAATCCAAATATTGTGTTGCTTATCCTGAAAAAGCGACGAAATGTAATTACTGCTAATTCCTTGCTGCTCCGAATAAGTATAGAATGTTCGTCCATCAAAACGAGACAAACCGCCACCACGCGTTCCCAACCACAAATAACCTTTATGATCCTGAAGTACGGCATAGATTTGTGATTGAGCCAGTCCATCATCTATCGAAAAATTACGGAAACTGGCAGATTGAGAAAAGGAAGTTGGAACTCCCCAATTCAGAAAAAGCAGTAAACAAATAAGTCGATAAATCCGTTGCATTTTGTTCGTTTAATGAACTAAACGAAAGTAATGAAAAGCATAGATTTAGCACCAAAATTCCGGTTTTGAATAATAATTCGAACTGAACGAATAATTGCTTCGAACTAACGAATAATAATCCTTGTAAAAACCGACCAAAATCTCCCCTTAGATTTCATCTAAATCGATTGAAAATGCTCAAGAAAAGTTGGGGTTATTATAAGAAAAACAAGAAAACCATTCGTAAATGGTTTTTCCTGTTTGTTTTTGTCTGGTACATTTTTTCCTTGCCCGAAAAACCATTCGATGAAAATTACTCGACCGTTTTAATGAGCAGTGAAAATGAATTATTGGACGCACATATTGCCAGTGACGGACAATGGCGCTTTCCACCCAGTGGGAACACACCTTATAAATTACGCGTTTGCATTACGCGTTTTGAAGACAAACAATTCCGAACGCACATTGGATTTAGCACAAAGGGAATCTTACGTGCATTTAAACTCAACATCAGTAGTGGCGAAATAAAATCAGGCGGAAGTACAATTACCCAACAAGTAGTTCGCCTAATGCGGAAAAATCCGCCAAGAACTTACTTCGAGAAGATCAGTGAATTGGTAATGGCTACGCGGGTAGAATTGCATTATAGCAAAGACGAGATCATGAATATGTATAGTGCACATGCACCTTTTGGGAATAATGTTGTTGGAATTGAAGCTGCATCATGGCGTTATTTTGGCCGAAGTCCAGAAAAACTAAGCTGGGCAGAAAGTGCAACCCTGGCTGTACTTCCCAACGCTCCGGGATTGATCTATCCTGGAAAAAATCATGATCGCTTATTGAAAAAACGTAATCGTTTACTCAAAGATTTGTTTGAAAACGAATTCATCGATAAGATCACCTACCTCACTTCCATCGAAGAAATGTTACCAAACAAACCGCTTCCACTTCCGCAAAAAGCACCTCATCTTTTACAGCGCTGCATTAAATATGAGAAAGATCAACGCATTCAAAGCACCTTGGTTTCAGAATATCAGGACATGGCCGATGAAGAGTTGAACAATTACATCTCCAATCTCAACGAACAGGGAATTCACAACGGTTCCATTTTGATAAGTTCTGTAGAAACCGGAGAAGTTTTGGCGTACGTTGCTAACATTGAAAGCGAGGATGAATCGCAGGCTGCAGATGTGGATTGCATTCAGGCAGCCCGAAGTCCGGGAAGCGTTTTAAAACCTTTACTTTATATGAAGGCAATGGAACAGGGAATTATTACTCCGGAGCAATTGCTTCCGGATGTTCCTTCCAAATTCGGGAATTTTAGTCCAAACAATTTTAGCCGTCAATACCAGGGAGCTATTTCAGCAAATAAAGCACTTTGTAAAAGTTTAAATATTCCAATGGTTTACTTACTCAGAGAATACGGACTGTCAAAATTCCACAACGATCTCAAACGACTTGGTTTTCATAAAATGAACAAGAACGCTCAGCATTACGGTCTTTCATTGATTCTCGGTGGTGGTGAAGCAAGTAGCTGGGAAATCAACTCGTGTTACAATTCTTTGGCTTCATCAACACTTAACATCCAGCCAATGGAATTACACTACAATAAAAAGACGGATGGAAAGAAAAGTATCAAATACGAAAATTCCGCGTGTGCATATTCCATGTTCAACGCTTTAACAGAAGTTTCACGTCCGGATGAAGACAACAATTGGAAAGCATTTGAATCGGCTGAAAAGATTGCATGGAAAACAGGAACCAGTTTTGGTTTCAGAGATGCATGGGCAGTTGGGGTTACTCCAAAATATGTGGTAAGTATTTGGGTGGGAAATGCAAGTGGAGAAGGACAACCAGGACTAACTGGTGTAAAGGCAGCTGCTCCTCTACTTTTCTCTATTTTCCGAAAGTTGAGTAAAAGCAATCGCTGGTTCACCGCTCCCGAAAACCAAATGGTTAAAACGGACGTTTGCTCCATAAGTGGAAATATTGCATCACGCTTTTGTGAGAAGACGAAAAAACAAGTGATTCCACGAAATTGTTTGGGTGCACCAGTTTGTTCATTTCATCAAATGATTCATACGAATCTTGATAATAGCTATAGAGTAAACTCTTCCATTCTTTCACCAAATGAAATGAAACATCTTTCCTGGTTTATGCTTCCACCTTTAATGGAAAAGTACTATAAAGCATCACATCCGGAATATGTTTCTCCACCACCATTCGACCCAAGATGTGTTGGAAACTCGGAAAGGCAAATGGGGTTCATTTATCCAAAGCCAAACACTCAAATTCACATTCCAAAGGAAATCAATGGATTACGTGGAAAAACGATTTTCGAAGTCTCACATAGAAATGGAAATTCCACATTGTTTTGGCATTTAGACGATGTGTTTTTAGGAACAACAGTAGAGATTCATCAAATGGGAATCCTTACCAGTAAAGGGATCCACACCATAACCATTGTTGATGAGCAAGGAAGAACGATCAGCGAAAAATTTGAAGTGGTTTCAGAATAAAGGGTAAAAATTAGAGTTGGTCTTCGTCCAACGATTCGTTAAAAAGCTACAATTATTCTTCAAAATATACCGTTTACTACCTCATTGATACAGTTTAAATTTTATCGCCTTTTTAATTACAACTTTACAAAATGAGAAGCGTTATTGTAGAAAGAAGCAATAATAATTATCAAATAAACATACCATGAACAGCGTTAGCGAAAACACACTAAATACCTATCGAAGAATCGAGGCTATTTGTATCCAGAATCATGATGTTTGGGAAAATGTTCCTGAGTTTAGAGGGGCGTTTTCAAGGTTCTCATTAAAGGTGGCGCAGTTAGATTTACTTGCACACAATCATAACGTATTAAATCATTTTTTAAGCCATCCGTTGCACAGCTTAGAAAAGATCTTAAAAGATATTGAGCACATATTATTAATGAGTTTTGATCGCTATTTCGATTACTTAAGAAAGCGCAATCAACAATTCTATAACATGTATTCATCCGTCCGTGTAATTGCGGACTAACTTTCCATAATAGTAGTAGTGTTAGGTAAAACGCCCCGACAGAATCGTCGGGGCGTTTTTAATTTTAGTTGATTCGTTAGAATTTCAATACTCCAAAACTTTCGGTCTCCTCTATAAGGAAATGCATTAAAAGTTCTTTATTTTCATAATCAACGTATAACGAACCCGGTACGAAGTAGACCTTATTTTTCTTCTCCCCACCATTGATCACAACTCGATTTCTCTTAATCTCACCGGTTTGCAGATCTACAACTGCCCTGGCAATTGCATTATCTATATTGGGACCAACAATCGGGGAACCTTCCGTTTTTTTATAGTTATTGTCGATATCGTAATTTGTAACCTGATCATTAAAGAAGAGTACATATTCCGAATTCGTATGATATCCGGAAGCACTTCCAAAAGATTTCCCTGAACCGTAAAGCGGAAAAGATTTGTCTATACTGGTAGCCCACGAAAAATCACCATTCTTATTCACGTTGAACATAATGA
>CAMLET010000202.1 GCA_946479125.1 uncultured Flavobacteriales bacterium | reverse complement strand
ATTCCAATTTTCGCAGTATGAGTAGAACTCAAATCCGAACCTACTCTGCTTTGGTCGAAATAGTACGCTGTATCATTTGTAACCTGCTTTAATTCAGTGTAATTATTTCTGTAACCTTCTCTGTAGTCGAATGCGTAATTACCGAACAAGTTGAACTTCGTATTTCGCATACTTAGACCAACAGCGGTATTGTAAGCATTTCCAGTTCCCGCAGAAACCTGGAAATTTCCGTTCAATCCGCGTTTCACATTCTTTTTGAGAACAATATTGATGATTCCGGAAGTTCCGTCAGGATCATACTTTGCAGAAGGATTGGTAACAATTTCTATTCGTTCAATGGAACTTGCAGGCAAACCATCCAATAAACTTTTTCCATTTCCACCTGACATGCTGCTTGGACGACCATCAATCAGAATAATTACGTTTCCTTCACCCCGAAGCGAAATTTTCCCATCCTGATCAATTTCAATGGATGGAATATTGTTCAACACATCATTCGCTGTTCCACCAGTTACAGAAATATCGCTTCCAACATCGTATGTCTTCTTATCAATTCCATTCTGCAGAATAGGTTTTTCCGCCGTAATTTCAACTTCATCAATAGCTTTAGCCAAACTTACCAAGGCAATTTTACCAAATTTCTTTAATGGCTTAGAATCGTTTATTTCGACGTTATTCAGGTATTTAGGCTTGTAGCCAGTGTTTGAAATTCGAACAAAATATTTGCCGTATGGAACATCCGAAAGGATAAACTCTCCCTTTTCCCCAGTATAAATACTTGTCACAACAGATGAATCCGCAATTTTATGAACGCTTACAAAAGCAAATTCGATAGCTTCAAAAGAAGTGGAATCCAAAACCACACCATCAATTGCCCCTACTTTGTCTTGCGAGAAAGCTGTTCCGATTGAAAAAGTGAAAAGAAAAATTAATGAGAGTATGATTCCGTATTTCATGCGGAGATAAAATTAACCTCGAACCGAGAAAGAATCACGGAATTAGGAATAAATAACAAAAAATTAGCAATGGAGATTAACCGCGCATTTTATCAAGAAGATCGCTGAGTGTATTCGCTTCCTCCTCAGTCAATTTTCCGCAACGGTCCAATCCAAAGTTAGGATCGTTATCAATCTTGTCTAACAAGGCCAACCCGTCTTCCGAAATTTCGACGTAAAGAACTCTCCTGTCTTTATCACATCTGATACGCTGGATCAATTTCTTATCGATCAACTTGTCCATCAAGCGTGTTGTGTTGGGAGATTTTTCAATCATTCTATCTTTTACCATGTTTACGCTTATAGCACCTTTAGCGCCACGTAAAATGCGTAGAATGTTGAATTGTGCAAGTGTCAAATCATATTTCACCATGAAATGATTCTGACGATTTCCAATATAATTTGCTGTATAACGCAAGTTAACTACTGCCTTTTGATAAGGAGTTTTGAACGTTGACTTAATTGCTTCACCAATTTCCATAATGCAAAAATAGTTACCTCGGTAGATACTTCAAATTTATTTAACAAAAATTCTAGTGGAACATGAATTTAATATCCTCTTTCACAGGCGCTTCTCCATCGAAAGTGAATTTAAATTGATGTTTTCCAGATTGCAAATTTAAAAAGTTGTTCTCGAAATGCAGTCTAGATTTCGACGAATATATCCAAAAATCTAACAGTAAGTACTCATTCTCGACTATCAAAGTACCGGTATTCCCATTCGAGTCAATGGCTAAATCCGATATTCGAGGCAGATTTAATACATTTTTTTCATGGTTAACCAAATGAAAATCAGTAAAATAATTCATTTTATATAAATTATCAGTATAAGTAATACTAATCACATAATTCTGATCGTTGTATTTTTCAAGTTCTTCATTAAAAACAAGTGATGGTTCGGTTGTTACGACTCGATGACAGCTGAATGTTTCCAGTAAATTACCCTCAATGTCCATCACTTCACATCTCATTTCGGTCTTGAAGAACTCCTCAATATCCGAAACAAGGTAATAATTACAGTCATTCGAGGTTTTGTCTTTCAAAATAGCTACATCCTTATACGACTCTCTAATTCTGTACTGAAGAGCCTTCCAGTTTCCATAATAATCTATACTCGACCACGAAATTGCCGGCCAGCAATCATTTACCTGCCAGAAAAGTGTTCCAGAACATCTTGGCTTATCAATTCGATGTGCGTTTACAGCGGTTTCCACAGCTTCAGCTTGAGTCAGTTGGGAGAAATACACAAACTCCTCAAAGTTCTTCGATTTTCCAAACAGAACATCAGCATGTTTGGCAATCATTCCATTACCAACATAACTTTTCTGGTGACATTTCATTACTGTACTTTCCAACGACCAATCGCTTGGTTTACTAAACGTATTCAACGTAGAATATTCAGGAAACGATTGGAAACCGTATTCAGCATTGAAGCGACCAATCTTAGTTCCCATATTGCTCATTGGATCTTTTCCGTGCCAAACACCCCAATAATGCTGGGTGCCATGATTGTAGAAGTCATCATTACCCCAATTACTCAATGGTGATGTATGAACATAGGGCATTCGCGTCAAAGCATTTACTTTAGCAGGGATAAATTCTTTAAACAGCTTTTCGTAATCAGTCAAAATTTTAGTCTGTGCGTCTTTTGAAAGCTTGTATGTTTGTTGGAATCCCCAATTCTTCCACGCTACGTCTACTTCATTATTTCCGTTAAAATAGACCAGTGAAGGATGTGAAGCTAATCTTGGAATCTGTTGATTTAATTCCGTTTCGACATTTTTCAGAAATCCATCGTCTGCAGGATACATGGCGCATGCAAACATAAAGTCGTGCCAAACCATAATTCCCAATTTATCACATTCTTCTAAAAAAGATTCTTGTGCGTACATTCCACCACCCCAAACACGAACCATGTTAAAATTCGATTCAGCCATTGTTTGTACTTGTTTTCTCAACTTTTCGTCTGTGATCTTTGCAGGAAAAATATCATCAGGAATGTAATCTCCGCCTTTGCAGAACATAGGACGATCATTCACGTGAATAACGAAGGATGTTCCCCACTCATCTTTTTCCTGAATAACTTTTGAAGTTCGAACACCAAATCGCACCGTGTCTTGGTAAATGATTTCTCCTTGGAGTGTCTTCAAAGTCCAAACGTCTTCATATAGATGTTGTTCACCTTGTCCGCGAGGCCACCACAATTCCGGCTGATTAATATAATCAGTACGCCGAAGGGCTAAATCCTGAGAATGAACAGTTTTGGTACCGTAAAGATCACTTTCCCAAACGTATTGTGTTTGAGAAATACCGTTTCTCAAATAGATGATATTTATTTGCTCTGCTTTCTCTTCGGATAAGTTATAGGTTAAAATCGATTTCCCTACTGCGCGATTATTCTTGTAAACAACTAATGAAGCCGGTTCCCAAAATCCAATGGTTGTCATGCGTAACGACCAGTCCCACCCAAATTGATATTGGGGCTTTCTACAATAGGGCGCTACTTTCACGTTGCCCACATCATTTGGTGCAGGATAAACAAAGGCCTGTGCTTCTTTCTTCTTGGCGTTTACTGGTGATTGAAAAATAAGCTTGATTTTGTTTTCTCCTTTTTTAAGAAGCTTTGTTACTGAGAAGTAATAATGAACGAATGAGTTTTCAGAAGTTCCGCATAGAACATCATTAACATAGATTTTTGCATAGGTATCTATACTCGGAAAATCAAGATCGTATTCATAACCGGATTTCAGCGAATCGATGGTCAGAGCTGCTTCAAAAGTCCAATCGTAATTTTCAATCCAGGAAAACAACTTCTCATTATCACCGTAAAATGGATCTGGAAGATATTTACCGTTGATCAACGCCTCCTGAACTGAACCTTTTTGACCAAGCGGAATCCATTTTTTTGTTTGCGGATGTTGAATATTCCAGCTAAGAACCTGAGAATTCAACTTATTAACCGAAGCTAGAACAGAAAAGATCAGTAGAATTATTTTTCCCACTGTCTGTCGAATTCAGCATTGATCAATTGTTCTTTTTCAGCGGTTGTTACGGCGTAATTGAATCCTTCATAAACGGAATATGCACCAATTTCACCCATCGTATTAATGGCAATAAATCCACATTGTAAACCAGTAAGATCTGAATGCTTCGAAATAATTCGCTCAACCGCCTGCTTACACGCTTCACGCGGATGTAAACCTTGACGCATTAATTCAACAACAGTATGACTTCCAGCAATTCGAATGATAGCTTCGCCCAAACCAGTTGCAACAGCACCACCTACTTCCTGATCAATAAATAATCCAGCACCAATTAAAGGAGAATCGCCTAAACGTCCCGGCAGTTTGTATGCCCAACCAGAAGTTGTACAAGCACCACTGATAAGTCCGTTGCCGTCCATAGAAAGCAAACCGATCGTATCGTGATTTTCGCTGTTGATTTCTGGCTTCTTAGCTAATTCCGCCTGCTCTTTCTTCCACTGTTTCCAGTCTTTCTTCACTTCAGGAAGCGGTGTTTTTATTTTTTCGAACTTATTCTTTACTGCATATTGTTTCGCTCCTGCTCCAACAAGCATAACATGCTGCGTATGCTCCATAATGTGACGAGCAACTGAAACAGGATGAGCAATTCCTTCCAAATAACCTACAGAACCGCATTTAGATTCCCAGTTCATGATGCAGGCATCCAAGGTAACATGTCCGCTTGCATCTGGTCTTCCACCAACACCTACGCTCCTATTCGTGATATCTGATTCAGTAACTTTTGCACCAGCTTCAACAGCATCAAGAGACGTCAGTTTAGCATTCTTCAGAACTTCAATTCCAGCTCTATTTGCGGCTAAACCGTGCTCCCAGGTACTTATCATAACTGGAGTTGGTCGTTTACGAAGTGGTAATTTCGCGACTTCACTTTTTTCTTGTTCAGCAGCTTCTGCACCTTTTGGGATGAGTGCAGCACCAACTAAACCTAGTGAGCCAATTTGTAGGAAGGAACGTCTTTTCATTACTTAGCGACAGTATGTTTTTAATATTTGAAAGCGATGTGTTTTATTGCTTTGACAACCATTGCTGAAATTCAGTAGCAAATCGTTGGTGGGTAGCATAATCAACAGCGAAATTGTGTAAACCATCGTAATTTGGTTGTGCACACATATAAATGTAATCATTTTTGTCAGGATTCAACACCGCATCAACCACTTGCGTTGGAGGCAAGGAAATTGGTCCCGGAGGCAATCCATCATGTAAATACGTATTGTACGGACAATCTTTATTTCTGTGTTCGTAAGTCAAGCGCTGAACTCCTTTCAATTGATCTCCCCAGCAAAACTTGAACGTTGGATCACTTTGCAAACGCATTCCTGTGTTTACACGATTCAAGTATAAACGAGCAATAACCGGCCATTCCGAAGGATTCTTAGCTTGCTCACCGTAAACGATTGAAGCTAATGTTACAGCTTGCGAAGGTGATTTCAATCCAACTTGTTTCAATTTCGCCAATCTATCAGCTGTCCAGAATTTCTTGAATTCATCCGCCATTCTGGCAATAAACTGATCAGCATCTGTGTCGTAATACATTCTGTAAGAATTCGGCAAGAACAAAGCTGGAACTGTTTCTACAGAAAAATCATATTTAGAAAGCGTGTTTCCATCTAAAATGGTGTTTACAATTGAAGCACTGTCGGCAGAAATACATTTAGCCACTTTTCCAGCCAAATCATAAACTGTAGCACAATTATTAAACGTCACTTCCACCTCAATTTCTAAATTCCCTTGTCCGGAAGCTCCTTTTGTAAAACCATTCAACAAAGTTCTGTAATTGGTTCCCGGTTCGATTTCATACATTCCGGCACCCAACTTTTCACTTGTCAATTCCTTATATTCAGCCACATTTGTAAACGCAGCGATATCATCAATAATTTTAGCTTCTTTTAATTTGATAGCAATTTCATCAATGGTCAATTCATTATTCAGAACGAAACGCTGATTCTCCTTATTGATGGTTCCTGTTCTTCCATCTAGAAAAACAGAAATTTTGCCCCAACCAAGTGCAATTCCAATAACAAAAACAGCCAAGACGGCAATTAGGATCTTTTTTCTTTTAGACATATTTGATATAAAATTTCATCAATCCATTGATGTTGTTCGTAAAACCAATCTTTTCTTCTTCCCACCTGCTCAAAACCCGCTTTTTCAAATAATTTCAAGCTTGCTTCATTATCGGCATGAACGGAACAAAAAAGATTCTGTAAATCTAGTACTTGTTCGGAATATTTAATGAGTACTTCCAAAGCTTCGAGTGCAAATCCGTTATTTCGACTTTCTTTATCGCAGAT
>CAMLET010000201.1 GCA_946479125.1 uncultured Flavobacteriales bacterium | reverse complement strand
GCAAAGGAAAGATTGAATGTTTCAGGAACTTCTACCATCAGCTATCAACGTGCTTACGACGATTACAATGAAACCCGAAGAAAGAAAACATTTGAATCGCTTGAGAAATTGACAAGAGAAGCTTACGACAAAATTGCCAATGAATATTTGTTCACGCAACAAACCGTTTTCCTTTACAGTATAGGAGTGAAATCTCGTAAAATGGATTATTCAGACATGAACATGGCTGCCGAATACATGAAGAAATGGTTAGGATCAAATCCGTCGGATATGTCATCTTCAGATGTAATTGAAGCCAATAAACTTTACGATGCAGCAATGATGGAGTTTGAACCTGAAAGCAAAAAAGCTCGTGTCGACAAAGAAATTGCAGCTGTATGCTATTATGCAAAAGCCTGCCAGGAGTTCACATTAAACAACTACCGAAAAGCGGAAGAATATATATTGAAATCGGAAGAACTGGATCCGAGAATTCATCACAGTCAGGAAGGAATGAAAAATACGTTATCTTTATTGAAACAACGAAAAGTGTTTAATTAAAGTAAAGCACATGAAAACCTTTATCTCTAAATCACCTAGCATTGTTGCACTTGGATTCTGCTTGATTTTATCCGGATTCCTGTATGGACAAAAGTCAGAGTTCATTGCTTTGGATACGGTAAAAATGGTTTTTCAACCGGTGATTCAGTCGTGTCTGAAAGCGAAGAAAATTTACGTTGAGTCGAGTGTTGAAGTGGACTCTGCTTATCGCCAGATTCTAGTTTCGAAATTGGATCCCAGCATGTATTCTATTGTTTCGTCAAAGTCAGAAGCAGATTTGGTGTTGGTCTATAGTACAACCTTCGGTGCTAGATTAAATACTCAAAATGGGATAGTGATCAATAGTGCTTCCCAAAGTACTGCAATTGCGAATCCTGCATACAATAAGCCAAATGTCAGACATGTGCCAACATCAAGAGAAACGCCAGCCGATCATAATTTCGATTCAAAAAAGACGGCATATCAAAACTCCAGAAGTCAATACAAGAAAACCCCGTCTCGCGCTAAGTATGAGTCAAATTATACTCCAAAATCAATTGCTTATTCTGAAGTAACAAATGTGCTTACAAAGATTGTTTTGTATGATGCAATGGGTGAGTTTATTGATGAAGTTGCGGTGACTGAACAATTGGAAGTTACTGGGCATTCTTCTATAAGTTATGAAGTTGCAAAAAAAGATTATTATCTCTCTTTGGAGAATCAAAAACCGGAAGTAAGAAAATTCCATCTGGAGACAGCGATGAATTCACTCGTCAGTAAGTTCTTGTTTAATTCAAAAGGAGTACCCGTGTTTGGAATTACCGTTAAAAACAAGCAGTTCGGTGATTGGAATGATGCTATCAATGCTTTGAATGCATGGGTGAATACTCCAAATCGAACCTTGGATGATCCGCGTGTCTCAATTCTGGGGAAAATTATCGAACAGCAGGCGAATCGTGATTACGGTTCATTTAAAGATTCTGCCGGGTTGTCTTCTGCAGCACTTCACAATTGGGCGGTTTATCAATATTATATGGGGCAACCGGTGAATGCTGGTAGTATTCTCACAAAGGCCCAATCGAATCTGGCTTATACGGATGAAAGTCAACACTTGTTTTACGAAAACCTGATCATACTCCTTTTTAGAGGAATCTAACGTTATTCTCACCTAATAATTCGCGAATCAAAAGCGTGGTTTGTAATTTTGTACCATGAACAAACCAAAACTGAAAGCAGTCCCGATTGAAAAATTGAATGCGTTTAACAAGAACACGCTCATGGAGCAGTTGGGGATTGAATGTGTAGAAGTTGGTGACGATTATGTTGTTGCAACTATGCCTGTCGATCACAGAACTCACCAGCCAATGGGATTATTGCATGGCGGAGCAAGTGCTGCTTTGATCGAATCAATTGGTTCTATGGGTTCAACTTTGCTTTTGGATTTGTCGAAAGAAGCTCCTGTTGGAATTGAGATCAATGCAAATCATGTTGGTGGAGTGAAAAGTGGCTCTGTGAAAGCAATTGGAAAAATTGTTCATGCCGGAAAACGGACACATCTTTGGCAGGTGGATATTTTCGATCAAACCACAAATGCGATGGTTTGTACTGGTCGACTAACAATCATGGTTGTTCCGGTAAAATGAGTGAACATCTGATCATACGATTACCCGGTAAGCCCGTTCAACATTTTAGGGGCGAGTTTAAACAGGTAACAGTTGCAAACGATTTCGAAGGCTTTGTCTTTTCAGATTTTACGCACTCGAGAATATACGCACTAGAACTTTCTGATTTAGCAGAAAAAGCCGATTTCGAATTCCATTTCAAGGAAAACGAACCTTACGTTATTTCGCCTCGTGATTATATTCTGGAAGCAAATGCTCTGCTAAATGGTTTTCCAATTATGGGTGTCGATAAGGCAGTTTACAGCAGAGTTAAGAAACATCAGTTTGATAGTAAAGATGCAATAGTGGCTTTCAATCGTGCTTGTGAAATGTATCCGAATGCGTGTTGTTATTTGGTAAGTTCTAAATTTTTCGGGACATGGTTTGGTGCAACCCCAGAGTTGTTGTTAAATACCGTAGACGATCAATGGAATACCATGGCGCTTGCTGGAACAAGAAGTTCTGTAACTCAAGAAGCCTGGGAAGAAAAAGAAATGTTGGAACATCAATACGTTATTGATGCAGTTGTTGAAGCTTTAAAACGTTCTGACGCAGCTGATATTCAAATTGAAGAAACCAGAGAGAAAATTGCCGGACCGGTAAAACATTTGTATACGCCGATTTCAGCTCAAGGTGAACCTCAAAAAGCATGGAATTTTGCTTTGGATCTGCATCCAACACCTGCAGTTTGCGGAACTCCCAGAATTGCTTCGTTAGATCTATTGCTTTCAAGAGAAATGCACGAACGCGAAATGTATGCTGGAATGTTTGGTTGGGTGAGTAAGGAAAGAACAGAGCTGTACGTAAATCTTCGTTGTGCTCAGCTTTTTGAAAATGCAGCTTATCTGTATGTTGGCGGCGGTTATACCAAAGACTCTATTCCCGAAAAAGAATGGGAAGAAACCGAGCATAAGGCAAATACGTTGTTGAAAGTGTTCAAGTAAAGTCTAAATGCCAAAAAAGATGTTAAATGATTTAATGTCAAAATGTTAAATGAATCAGTGTGTTTTCTGTAAAATGTGACTTTCAAATGATGTTTTTCACTAACTTAAATAGGAAAACGACTATTTATGAAACATTACGAAATACACACAAGAGCATTTTTCTTTGCGCTACAAACATTAAGAATGTGTAAAAAAGTGGCTGAGACACATAGAGAGTGCATTATAACCAAACAATTATCTAGATCCTCTACTTCTGTTGGTGCTAATTTGAGAGAGGGAAAAAATGCAATAAGTAAAAAAGACTTCATTTATAAGCTGACTCTTTCTCAAAAGGAATGTGATGAAACTATTTATTGGTTAGAGCTTATGAAAAATTTCATCGATGTAGAAATCGACGGTATTGATGAGTTGATTAAGGAAGCAAATGAAATAATGAGAATTATAAGTTCGATACTGGTTAAAGCTAAAGCAAACCCTTCTAGAGCGTAATTTCTGATTTTGGCATTTAACATTTTAGCATTTAACATTTGAGTTATTCTAGTTTCAATTCCTAACTTTAGATCATGATTACAAGCGCTAAAGAAGAAGTGCAACTCTTGGTGGAGTTGATGAAACAATCCAATATTACGCACATTGTACTTTCTCCGGGATCTAGGAATGCCCCTTTGACCATTGCTTTTGACGAAGATCCTTTCTTTACTGTTTTTGTGATTACCGACGAACGAAGTGCTGCTTTCTATGCAATTGGAATGGCGCAGCAACTTAAAAAACCGGTTGCAATTGCCTGTACTTCAGGTTCTGCTCCTTTGAATTATTTTCCAGCTGTTGTTGAGGCGTTTTATCAGCAAATACCATTGGTGGTTTTAACTGCAGATCGACCAACAGAATGGATCGATCATGGTGATGGACAAACGATACGTCAGCAAAACGCTTTTGGAACACACGTGCTTGATTTCTACCATTTGGTTCAGTTCTTCAATGCTGATAAAAAGTGGCAGGCACAATTGAGAATTTCTGAATTATTGCAAAAAGCTGAGGTTAAGAAAGGCCCTGTTCATATCAATATTCCATTTACAGAACCTTTGTATGAACAAGTAGAAACAACTGGTAAGTATGATGCTGTTCTGGTGAAGCAATTTCCTCCGAAAAAACAATTGAGCACTATAGCTAAGACTGAAATTTCTGAACAAGTTAAGAAGTCGAAAAAATGTATGGTGGTTGTTGGGCAAAAAGACAAAAACCCTGAGATCGATAACATACTGATTCAACTTGCTGAAGAAGAAAAAGTGGCCATTTTGGTTGAGCATACCAGTAACCTACATGCTGAAAACGTAATTGAACCCATCGATTCTGTTTTAGCAATAGTTGGTGCAGATCCGGCATATAAACCAGATTTAGTAATTCAGGTTGGTGGAACGATCATTTCAAAACGCATCAAAAAATACCTTCGCGATTCTGGTGCAGCAGTTATTGCAGTTGACCAACAGTTTGCCTTTGCAGATGTTTTTCAGGGTTTACGAATTTCACTTGATATTGAATTGCAGGATTTCCTCAATTTCTTCCATGAAACGACTTCTCAAACCGAAATGAGTGCTTTTGGGAAATTATGGTCGGACGCAAAAACGGAAATGCTTGTTAAACACCAGAAATATGCGGAAGAAGTTCCGTTTTCCGATTTCAAAGTGGTAGAAACCATTATGAAGTCAATTAATTCGCCCTCAAAGCTTCATTTTTCCAATAGTTCAATGGTTCGCTATGGATTATTGTTCCCGAACTTGTTCAAAGGAGAAGTGTATTGCAATCGTGGAACAAGTGGAATCGATGGTTGTACATCAACGGCTGCGGGAGCTGCAATAATCGATTCAAACTCATTACATGTTTTAGTGACTGGTGATCTATCATTCTTCTATGATTCAAATGCGCTGTGGAATGCACATGTTCCTGAAAACCTGAGAGTGATTATCGTGAACAACGGCGGCGGTGATATTTTCAATATTATTCCTGGACCATCATCCACGAACCAGTTGTCAAAGATTTTTGTAGCAGAACACAATTATAATGCACAGAAGATCTGTGAAGGATTTAATGTCGCTTATTCATCTGCCTCTAACCAAAATGAGTTGGAAACAGAGCTACAAAAGTTTTTAGATTCCTCAAACAAAAAAGCCAAAGTGTTGGAAGTCCACACAACAGGAATTCAGAACAGCGCCATCTTGAAATCTTACTTCGAACAATTAGCCCAAAAATAAATCCCCGACTTGCATCGGTTAACCGATGTTTATTTCCCCGGAGTATAGTTGCCCACAGATGCGCAGATTAAGAGCGAGCCTACCGGTCTCGATTAAATGGCGACTGGCGGTTATCGAGCGGAGTCGAGATATAAGTGCCATAAAAATCTGTGCATCTGTTGGAAAGGACACGCGACTCTTTTTGCGTCTTTGCGGGAATGAGTAGGGATCTATCTTAGAGGTCTGAGGTGAAGGTTATCGAGCGTAGTCGAGATAAAAAAAGAGCCTGAACTGTAAAAACTACTACGAAAAACAGATCAAGCTCTCTCTATTGGTTTGAAACCCGCCGAAACAGGTATCAGGTTTTGTATTCCAAATTAAAGGAATCTCAGCCAAATAAAAAAGGATTTGCCGAAAAATTAACTTTTGGTTCATTTTAGAACAGTGTATCTGAATTATTCTTGTCAATAATCCTTAAAACGCATTGTTTTTTGTCTACCCCTATTAACTTTGTCCAAAATTAGAAATTAGTGGATTTTCATATTTTAACGACCGGTGTCGGCATCTTTTATTTAGTAGTATTAACTCTTTTGGAGATTGTGCTCGGTATCGACAATATCATTTTCATTTCAATCATTACCGATAAACTGGTAAAACAAGATCAGCGTAAAGCACGTATTTTGGGATTGAGTTTGGCTTTAATTATCCGTATTGTATTGTTATCCATTGTTTCTTGGATCATGACTTTAGATAAACATCCGTTATTCACCATTTACGGACAAGGATTTACAGGTCATAGCTTGGTTCTTCTTATTGGTGGATTGTTCCTGATCTACAAGTCGGTTGGGGAAATGAGCTCTAGTGTTAAAGGAAATGAAGAGCATGGTTCTAAAAAGAAGAAAACACGTTTGAGTGCAGTGGTAATGCAAATCGTAATGATCGATTTCATCTTCAGTTTCGATTCAGTTATCTCAGCAATTGACCAGCATCGCGAAGAATTTCGAGCTGACGTAAAGCAATTTGGCTGGAGC
>CAMLET010000200.1 GCA_946479125.1 uncultured Flavobacteriales bacterium | reverse complement strand
CAGCCGGAACGGACAATCAAACAATTTGTCAGAACAGCGCGCTAACAACAATTACCTATACGATAGGTGGAAGTGCAACAGGAGCAAGTTTCTCAGGATTACCTGCTGGCGTTTCTGGAAACGTGGCCGGAACTACGGTTACTATTTCAGGATCACCAACTGTAGTAGGGACTTTCAATTATATGATTACAACAACTGGCGGTTCATGTGCTCCTGTAAACATTTCAGGAAGTATCATTTCGCAACCTGCACCAACAGCAACATTAACGTCAGCAGTTGGAACGGATAACCAAACAATTTGCCAGGGCGCTGCTATCACAACTATCACCTACAACATTGGTGGAAGTGCAACCGGGGCAACTGTTTCGGGTTTACCATCAGGAACTACAGGTAGTTACTCAGCGGGTACGTTCACTATTAGCGGAACACCAACCGTGGCCGGAACTTTTAATTACACAGTTACAACAACAGGTGGAACATGTGCTCCGGTTTCAATTAGCGGAAACATCTTCGTTCAAAATTCTCAGATCACGCTAACTTCAGCAACATATTCCAATCATCAGGAAATTTGTTTTGGCAACGCCATCAACACAATTACCTACGATGCAGGTGGACCTGTAATAACGAATGATTTACCTGCCGGATTAACAGTATTATATAGTCCGGGAAGTCCAAATACGTTAACTATAAGTGGAACACCATCTGTCAATGGTTCATTCTATTACACTGTTTCTGCAGCTGGAGGATGTGGTTCCAATGTAGTGGTGGGAAGTATAGACATTGCCGCTCCAATTGCAGGGAATACAAGTGGAAGTAACATAACAGTTTGTGAGGAAAGTACATTTAATCTTGTTGGTGGATCACTATCTGCTTCCATTAATCCGTACACCTACCTTTGGGAAGCTGCAACAACTGCAACAGGTCCATTCGCACCCGCACAGAGCATCAACAACGCTTCAAACTATTCAGGAGTTGCCAGCTTCTCGGATCCTTTGATATATTTCCGTCGTATTGTCAGCAATGGTCTTTGTTCAGATACAGCTTTAGTTGTACAGGTAAGTATTGATTCTCTTCCGTCCATTACAACTATCCCATCATGGACCATCTGCTCTTCAGATTCTGCCCTATTGAGTGGAATCGTTCTAAGCAACGGAACAATCTCATCATGGAATTATAGCGGTAGCGGACAAATCATCAACGGTTCGCCAGACATATTCGTTCCCGGAAACGGTGAAGAAGGAACTACGGTACAGATTCCTTTTACAGTAAGCAGTACAAATTCATGTGCTCCTGCCAATGTAGATGGTATAGCTAACGTAATGGTTATGAGCAATCCTATGGCAACTCTCAGCGGTTCTGCAACAGTTTGTGCAAATGGCAATTCGGTGGCAATAAATGGTGCTTCAGTAGCAAACGGAACGTATTCCTGGATTCATGACGGTGCAGGAACACTCAGCGGAACAGGAACACTAAATCCGTTGTATAACACTGTTATTGCTGACACTGGTTCTACAATTACGGTAAACCTTGTCGCTACATCTAATGCAGGGTGTATGAATACTATCACAGATACAGCTTCTTTTACAATTCAAGTATCGCCTTACGGTATTAATCCGGGAATAAATGCATTCGCCGGACCAGATGAAACAATCAGTCTTGGAAGCAGTGCAAACCTCGCCGGAGAAGGAGTTGCGATAACGAACTGGACCTGGAGTCCGTCAGTTGGGCTATCTGATACTACAATCTACAATCCTACAGCAAACCCTACACAAACGACAACATACGTACTTATAGTAACGGATATAAACGGTTGTATGGATACGGACTCGCTTACCATTTTTGTAGACACGGATTATGAGGTGTTTATTCCGAATCTGTTCACTCCGAATGGAGATGGTTCAAATGACAACTGGGAAATACCAGAAATTGTGAACTATCCGAATACAGAGGTTATGATCATCAATCGTGAAGGTCAGGTAGTATACTCAACTGATAACTATGATAATTCATGGGATGGTACATATAACGGGAAAAACTTGCCCGAGGCAACTTACTATTACCTGATCAACTTTGAGAATTCCGATAAGGAATATAAAGGCGCTGTATCCATTCTACGAAACAACAAATAACTACTAAATACGATTTAATCATGAGAACAAAATATATACTAGTTATTCTGACTTTTTTAAACTTGTCCGGAATAGCGTTTGCTCAACAATTACCGTTCAGTACACAGTACTTTACAAATATGTTCACTGTAAATCCTGCATTTACCGGAGTAGATGAATATGGTCAAATATTCTTGTCACACCGCAGTCAGTACTCGCGTCTTGAGGGTGGGCCACAAACCAGTTACTTGTCAATTGATGGCAAAGTGGGGAAAAATATCGGTTTAGGGATGATCGCTTTTCACGACCAAACAGATATTCTGTCCAGAACCAGCGCAATGGCAAATTATTCGTATGCAATTCATTTTTCAGATGATCATTACTTTACGGCTGGATTGTCAGCTGGAATTCAGAACAATACAGTTGATTACGATAAAGCAATGGTTGTAGATCCAAATGATCCAATTTTATTCAACGCAAGACAGAGCAGAACTGTTTTCAACGCTGACATAGGAATTGGTTATCGTCTAAAAGGACTTCAAGCAGGTTTGGCAATTCCTCAGTTATTGGTAAAACAACCAGATTTCACAAACAATACTGGTACGAGTATCATTTACAATAACTCACGTCATTTCCGCGGAACACTGCGATATGACTTTACATTAAACGAAGCGCAGGGATTAACTGCTTATCCATTGGTGATGATTCGCGCTGTAAAAGGGGCGCCTGTACAGTGGGATTTTAATGCTGTCTTAGATCATAAAAAATGGGGTTGGATAGGTGTTTCTTATCACAGCAATTATGCTGTTTCCTTTAGCGCGGGCATTCGGTACAAGAACCTGAGTGCCGGATACACACATGATGTTATTGTAGGAAAGATATCTAATTATAGCAAGCGTTCTTCAGAATTCGTATTGATGTACAGTTTAGGTGAAAAATGGCGTAAACAAAAAGAATGGAATACAGATATCGAAAACAAAATTGCAACAGTTGAAGATGTAAACAGCAAGCAGCAATCAGAAATTGATCAATTGAAAAAAGAAACTGAAGATCTAACGGAAAGACTGCGCTTAACGGAGGAAAAACTTGCCGTTAATGAAGAAGCACGTGATTCTATAAAAACAGATGTGAAAGAATTACAGGTTGCCATAGAAAAAACACCTTTCCAGCAGCCCTCTGAACAACCTAATGTAGGAGGTATCAACCTTGGAAAGGCTGAAAATTACCGCGTAGAACATTTTTCTTCAGACACACACACAATTGAACAGTCTCTTGATTCGGCACCTGTTGGCTACTACGTTGTAGTTGGAGCCTTCGGTGTAAAATCAAATGCTTACCGTCAACATGCCGCATGTGTGGCTAATGGTCAAACGGATACCAAAATACTCTTCAATAACAAAAATGAGCTCAGAGAGGTATTCATTTTTTACACCATGAACGAGGCGGAGGCAATTGCATATCGCAATCAGTTTACAGACAAATATCCTAAGATCTGGGTATTACGTCTTCAATAAAAAATACGATTCCAATTTAACTGAAGAAAGGGGTTCCAACTGGAACCCCTTTTTATTTCTATTTAACAGGCTTTAAAATTTCCACCATTGGTTTGCCGGTCATGGCATTTGGTCGTTGAATGTTCATTACATGAACCAATGTTGCTGCCAAGTCAATGATCTGATACGGTGTAAAAACATCTCCCTTTCCTAATCCGTAGATCAACGCAGGAACTTGTGTATCGTAATTAAACGATGAACCATGGCTTGTTCCTTTTCTTGATTCTTCTGTATCGGCACTTTTAGATAAATATCCCGGCTGTAGAATATAAATGAGCTCACCACTTCTTTCTTTATCAAAACCTTGTGCTGTCATTTCCTGCCAGTTATTCGCCGGAACAGTTCTCAACTCGTCTCTTGTGTAAACTGCTTTTACTTCAGGCCACTTTTCAATCTCCTTTTCAATGAAAGCAATAATTGCTTCTGTGCTTTCGTGATTCAGGAATTCCTCTTTCAGGTAAACGTTATTATTTCCAACTGTTAGAATTGGATCGATCTGAAATTCCTCCATACAAAGTGCTTTCAATTCTTCCAGGCGGGCATCCTTAAACAAATATCCTCCAGGCAATTTATGATCAGTTAAATATTGAGGAACTGGAACAACTGCATGATCGGCACTAAGCATTACCACATAATTTCCTTTTCCAACTTCTTTGTCAAGAGCAATAAATAATTTATTCAACTCTCCGTCCAAACGATAATAAACGTCTTCTATCTCCAGCGAGTATGGACCATATTCGTGACCAACAATATCAGGCGTACTGTAAGAGATCGTCAAGAAATCCGTAGTCAGATCATCTCCCATATTCTCCCCTTTCATTGCTGCAATTGCGAAATCTGTCAAATAAGTATTTGCAAAAGGTGTTGCTGTAAACAGACCTACTTGTTCAGCAAGTGTTTTGTCACTAAAATTATACGGAAAAACAGGAAGTGATTTCCCTCCTATTGGCAATTCATACTTCGAATTATCATTTCGAACGGAATAAAGTGTCGAATCTTTGCTTAAGTTCCAGGTTTGACCCAAATACTTCGAAATTGGACAAGCTGTAAGGAAAGAACCGTACCAACCCGGATAAACATTCGAATAATAAGTGCTTGAGATGAAATTACCAGAAGAATAATCGTACCAATAAGCACCGTCGGGCATGTGACCAGAAGGTAAAATAGCACCACGATCCTTTATAGAAACACCAACAACTTTAGCATCCGGATAAGTGAGTTTCAACTGATCTGTTATTGTATTTGCGCGCAAAAAGTGAGGCGAACATCTTCCTGATGACGATGCTGTACCAATTCCACTTACTGTTGTGTCTTCCACACAATTTACAAATCGACCATACTCCCTCTGGTACCAATCGTTCGCCACAATTCCATGGTTTGACGGTGTAGTTCCTGTGTAAACCGAAGCATGTCCTGGTCCTGTGTAGGTAGGAACATAGTTATACGTCACATTTCTGAAATTGTACCCTTGATCCATCAAACGCTTGAAACCATTCTTCCCAAAGTTGGAATAGTAGCGGTACAAATAATCATACGACATCTGATCAACGATAATTCCAACAACCAGTTTTGGAGCTTTCTTTTGAGAAAAAGAGTGACTTGAAGAAGCCAATACAGCGAATACAATCAGGAAAAATGTTTTCATTTCAATGCTTTTACACAAATCTACCGAACTTTGAGAGAAAAGAGGAAAGACAAAAGACAAAAGACTGATAATTGTTCACTTTGAAATTCTGATTTAACTTTTGCCTTTATACTTTTAACTTTTGAATTTGGAATATGCTTGGATTAAAATTACCAACCGACCCACGTTGGGTAAACATCGTAGAAAAGAATATTGAAGAAATTTTGACTGATCACGCTTTTTGTGAGCAGAAAGCGGCAAGTAACGCTATTTCTATAATTGTTCAATATCCACAATATCCTGATATGGTGAAAGCGATGACAGAAATCTGTCAGGAAGAAATGGAGCATTTTGGAATGGTGCATGACAAGATTCTGGAACGCGGTTATCAACTCGGTTTCGAACGCAGAGATCCTTATGTACATGATTTACTCGATTTTTTAAAGCAGGCACATTCAGGGAATCCGAAGAAATCGCATATGGTCAATCAGTTACTTTTTGCTGGAATGATAGAAGCCAGAAGTTGTGAGCGCTTTAAGATTTTATCAGAAGAGATTAATGACGAAGACCTGCGTGTTTTCTACAGAAGTCTGATGGAAAGTGAAGCAAGACATTATATCACATTCCTGAATTTTGCGCGTAAATATGGTGACGGGATTGATGTTGATGCGCGCTGGAAAAAATTCCTTGATTTTGAGGCAGAGTTGATGGGGAAGTACGGGAAATCCGAGACAATACACGGGTAGATGGATTTTAGACCGAAGACAAAAGACTTGAGACTGAACCTGTCTTTAGTCTCAAGTCTTATATCTAAAGTCTATAAAACCACAAACTCCACTCTCCTATTCTTTGCTCTTCCCGCATCTGTTGAATTGGACGCAACTGGCTTAGAACTTCCGTAACCAGCGGTTTCAATTCTATTCGCGGCAATTCCTTTCGAAACCAAATAATCCTTTACCGCAATGGAGCGATTTTGAGAAAGCAACAAATTGGAGCTTTTGTTACCTACATTGTCTGTATGACCAGATAGCGCAATTTTAAACGTTGGATTCGCTTTCATAAACGTCACCACTTTCATTAATTCTACATTGGAACTTGCCTGAAGCGTTGATTTAGCAAAATCGAAGTTC
>CAMLET010000199.1 GCA_946479125.1 uncultured Flavobacteriales bacterium | reverse complement strand
ACAATTTACCAGGAAAAGCAAAGAAATTCTTATTGAGAAGTACAGAATACCAGTCAGCATTGCCAACCAATATGCTTCAGAACTAGGCTACTCAGTCACCAATGGACCATCCTTTCTCGATAAACTTGGCTTCTGATGTCGAACATCTGAACTTTTCTCGGAATAGAACATGAAACACTATGCAGTTATGGAAAACGATACCTTCGGAGCAGAAAATGATCAAAACCAACATGAAAATCCGTCCTCTGATCATTTCAAAAGATTATACGGGGAAGACTATACCGACGCGATCAATATAGAAACCTGGAAAATAGATCGAAACCTTACAAAGCTCTATTCTGACATTGAAAAAGAGTTGTTTGCAGCAAAAAAAAGCGAACTGGAATCGCATGAAGTGATCAGGGAAGAACTATTTCCACTGGTAAAAACCAGTGCGCTTGTACCCCATGCCGGTTTACATACAGATACTACCCCTGAATTGATCGAGAAAGTCCATAAAGGATTTCTTTTCAACGGAGCAGTTACAGCCTGTGGAAGCCTAAGTGTAACCTATGATTCTCTTCCAATCTCCATTACGCAAATGGGAATATGCCTGGTCAATTACCAGGGAAAACATGGAAGTTATTCGCATCAACTGTTCAGACGCGACCTTCGATTTAATAATTGCAGTACGCTTGAAGAGGCAACGGATTTAATTCGCCAAAGACAAACTGAAGACAAAACCAAAATCAATAGTCTTGCTATGCGAAGTATTCGGGCATATGCTGAAAGAGCTATTCTTCTTGAAAAAGCAGAATCAAAATGGTTATTGGGCTACGGATTTCCAACACCATACGAATTGATGATGGGCTTTTGGGCTAACAGGCAAGAAGTGAAACAGAAATCCATTGCCTTAATGCAGAAGTTAATACTGGAGCACAAACGCTTTGTTTATGTTCAAGCATGTAAACAGCCTGAACTTTGGGCTTTGGGGAATGCACTGCGTCCGTTCGAATACCTGATCGTTGAAACCATGCGGGATAAAATGGTCCAAATGGTCAATTCCGGAGACACGCGCCTGGACATTAAAAGCGATTATGAAGAATTCGCAAAATTAGCCGGTGATCAAATTGCAGTTGGTGTATACAAAGTATCCAAACACGCACCACCACAAGTATTCTATTGTCACATAGACCATATCCAAACGGCAGCTTTGATCGCAATGGCTGATAGTGCACTTCAATTGCATTCCGGAACGCCAATGCTGCTTGACCTGGCAGAGAATCTTTGCAGGAACGCGTTCGGGAAGAATGATTTCATGTCTTCCGTCGAACAGGCATACAACCGTGCAGATGTACTAGTAAAAATAAAGGCTTAATTATGGAAACGAATAACAATCAACAGAACGATCTTTTCTCGGTTATTACGAATGAAATCCTGGCCAATGGAGGTGAATGGGAAGAAGATGCCAATTGCATAGGTGCGACAGGAATGACCATGTTTGATCTGCCTAACAGCGAAGACAACCTCATCACCGTTCTAATTCCAAAAAAACACATTCGTGAAATAGGTGCACATTCCATCGTCGAAATTCGCAGTCGTACAGAGAAAAATGCCGGAGACGGAAGAATCTATCGCGGAATTGTTGTGGCCGGACCGTTTCATGAACCGGATGGAATTCGTGGAGATTCACCAATGATCGTAACCACTTCTATAAACGGTGCGCTCTTCATGCCGAATTTCCATGGGAAGGTGCAGATCGAATTGATCGGAGAATTGAAGGAGGGTATTATCATGCCGCCACGATTTCGCCCGCTTCCGAATAGTCCGGTATTCGTTTTGAGTAGCGAAGAAACGGCCGAGGTGCTGAAAGTAAAGCAGCAACCGGGAATCACTCTGGGCACAGCCATTGGACATGAAGACATTGAGGTTCAAATTCCTTCCGATACGAAAACGGTGCTGCCAAGACATATCGGAATCCTGGGAACAACCGGTGGAGGTAAGTCTACCACCATTTCGGGTTTGATGAGCCAGTTTCAGCAAAAGAACATTGCAACCATTGTTATTGATACAGAAGGTGAATATACACATGTGGGTGAGGCCACAACCGATGCAACCATGCAAAAGCTTCTGGCAAATCGTGGAATTCCGGCAACAGGTATCAAGAATGTTCGTGTACTTCATCTTCACGGAAAAGACACTCGGGCAAAGCAAGGAACGGATACGCTCCCGTTTACACTTAACTTCTCCTCATTGTCGCCATACACTGTGGCAGATATTTTGGGACTAAATGAAGCACAGATCGGGCGTTTTTTCAAGGCGTATGATGTTGCAAAACTCATTCTTCGGGACGTTGGCATTTACCCAAGTCAGGAAGAAGAGAGAGAAGCGATGGACCTGGATGAATTTGAAACGGGATGACCCAACCTCACCCTATTGCTCTTTATTGATGTAGTAACAATGATCAGGAACATGGTAGGCAAGAAAGAGATTGCTCCCTATAATCCGATCTTAAAAGAACACCTCAATACGAAAGTAAAACCACGTATAAACACGGTAGAAACAAACAGTGAATCGAGTTGGAGCGCTTTACAGGGAAAACTAATGCAGCTGCACCGCACCAACTTGTTCGACAACCGAAATGTGCAAACCATTCCTTATCAGGAACTGATCAAACCGGGCAACATGACGATCATTGACCTAAGCGATTCGGATTCCACGATCATCAATAACCTGGTGATCACTGATTTGCTCAAGGGAATTCAGGAAGCTCAGGAGGTCGCATACGAACTGGCTATGAGTCAAGACAAAAGTCCTACTCCGGTTTCCATTATCATTGAGGAAGCACACGAATTCCTTTCCAGCGATAAAATAGCAAAGATGTCGAATCTCTTCCAGCAAGTCGCCAGAATAGCACGTCGTGGAAGAAAACGCTGGCTGGGATTGATCTTCGTCACCCAATTGCCGCAGCATTTACCTGACGAGGTTCTAGGACTCATCAACAGTTACATTCTCCACAAAATAAGCGATGCCAATGTGGTCAGCCGCTTGAAACGTTCCATCGGAGGCGTCGACAATAATCTTTGGAGCCGCCTTCCCAACCTAGCTCCTGGTCAGGCGATTGTCTCCACACCAAGTTTATCGCGATCGATGCTGGTGGCAATAGATCCATCGCCTTGTAAGTTGCTGATGGTGGATTAGCAGAAGTGAAAAAATAATAATTCGGGAAAGCGGAACATCTAATTCGGAAGATAGAATTCTAGATTGGGGAATCAAAATTCCAGCACCAAAATTCCATATGAATATTTGCAAGTAGAGCTGGCAGAAAGCTAGACTATATATAATTAAGATAAAAATATGCCTGAAAAAACAGTACCGGTAAAACCGCACAAAAGATCAACACCTTCACCTGTTCCACGCAAAAATCCCGATGCACCTAAACCAGGTCCGAAGACGGTTCCTGTTAAACCACATAAACGTTCAACACCTAATTAAAATTAAGTATGGCATTAAATTATCAACTACGATTACAAAATCTTCGAGACAGAAGATTTGACGATGAAATTAATGAGTCAAGACTAACTAAATCGTTTAGTTCATCAACTATTCCTCAAAACATAAAATATTTGATGGAATCAATGACAAAAATTGATCAAGCATACAATGATAAAACTTTAGATGCAGCTATAAAGGTTAAAAATCATTTAGAGCAAAATTTTAATCTTCATTTTCAAAGAGAATATAGAATGCAAGGATCGGTGATGACATCAACAAATATTATGATTCACAGTGATATAGATTTGTTAACAATAGTGAATCGATATCATTTTCTTGATCCAAAAGTTCCAAATCTAAGTCCATACACAGAATCTGATCCGGACTCTGATATCAAAGACCTTAGAAGACAATCAGAGAAGATTATGGCAACCGTTTACGATGAGATCAATACATCTGGAAAAAAGGGGATTCATATATTCAACAAATCACTCAAAAGAAAAGTTGATATTGTTTTTTGTTTTTGGTATCACTCTAAAGAATATCACGAGACTGAAAATGATTTCTTTAAGGGATTATATTTATTCGATTTCACAGCGGATCTAAAAGAACTTGATTATCCTTTTGCTCATATACAGGAAGTCAATTCTAAAGGAGATATTACAAACGACGGATCACGAAAAGCAATTCGTTTATTAAAAACTCTTAAAGCAGACTCAACCGAAAAAATTAAACTAACTAGCTTCCAGATAACTACGATTATTCATTCAATCAACAACTTATCTATTTATTATCACGCGGGTAAAGATCTTGAAATTGCAAAAGTAGTTAGTGAACAACTTGATAAATTGATCAATGACCCATATTTCCGTTCAGAGGTAAAAAGTCCTAACGGAACAGAAAAACCACTCACAGAGGATACAGTTCTTGGTATGACACTAATTAAAGCAGATTTAGACCAACTTATCGAAGATGTCCAAAAAGAAGTTTATCTCACTTATTTCGAAAAGGGCAACTTAATCTACTCTTAAAATGAAAAAAAAACTATTCATAGGTTCTTCTACTGAAGGAAAAACTATAGCATTGAAACTAATACAGAAAATCGAAGCTGAATTACACGATTGGCTTGAATGTGATTTATGGGACGGTGGAGCTATATTCGATCTCAATGTAAGTACTCTTGATTCATTGATGAAAGCTTCCAGAAAATATGATTATGGAATTTTAGTGGCTACAAAAGATGACATAACGCGAAGCAGGGGTAAAGAAACTCATACTCCAAGAGACAATGTAATGTTCGAAATGGGTATGTTTCTTGGAAGTTTAGGTCTTACTAGAGCGTTTTTACTAGTTGAAAAAGATAGCAAACTTCCAACAGACTATAATGGTATTACGGTCCCATACTTCGAAAGTGAAATTGACGGTAGCCTTGAGGCAGCTGTTGAGCAAATAATACAAGCAGTAATTTCATCACGAAGAACTTACAATTTGCGACCTGTAGCTTCAGCAGCATTTGCGTTAGGATACTTTGAAAACTTCGTTCAAAAGCTAGCAAAGAAAAGATTGGAGGACGGAATATCTTTCAGTCTTAAAATATTTCTTCCAGAAAATATCAACGATATTAATTCGACAACCTTAAAATATAAAAGGGATAATCCATCTATTGAAGTGAGTGTATTTGAACAAAATACAAGACCATTTGTTAGCAAATATGAAGATTCCAACGAAGAGTATTGGGATATTCCCACAACTCTTCTAACCTTGAATAAACTAATTAATATGATTGTCCCTTCAAACGAAATAGGAATCAGTCCTGAAAAACAAGATTGGATCTTAAGCGAATTACGCAATTTCAAAGGTACACTTGAAGTATTAATTGAAAATTGTCCTGCAAGTAGAGGCAATGTTTCCGTCTTATCAATCGAATCATAAGAACTGTCAACCTAACCCAACCCCCAAATCCATTCGTTCCATTCCAAACACAAAGAAATGCCGAATAAGATTCTAACGGACAGTTGGACAGATTATAACAAGCTAAAACTCCGTGACAACAGCCACAAAAAGATCTTCTGTTGCGAAGAACAATGGGAACGGTATTACCTCAGGGATAAGATCCATCGGATCTATCCCGATTACAGAATCACCCAGATTGAATTTGCAATTAAGTTCTGTTGCGAGAACGTTCCAGCGCCACGAGAACGGCATTTGTTTGTTGAATGTGTGATGATCATACTCATGGGGTAATTGAAAAGCGGTCCCGCTTTTTTTTAGCATCTGTCAAAAAAATACCCCTTTTTTCGTTTAAAAAGAAAAACACGCTTATAAAGCAATGATATCATCGGTTTTACTTGGTGGAATGATGTCATCCCCTTTTTTAATTGTACCTTTTTTTTATACAGAAAATATTTTTGGGAAATAATACTCCCCATTTGGGAAAACGAAAATCTCGATTTGGAAATGACGTTTCTCTACTAAATACTTCTAACCAATGTTTGTCAAAAATAACCCTCATGGCAACATTGAATACAGCACCCGCGGTTCAGTTCATTCACAACTTCTCTACGCATTCACTTTCTCATTTCTTTAGTCAGAGTATTTCGAGTTTTGTCCCCCAACAGGAAAACCTCAATTACATTATTAAAACACCTGATAAGAAGTTTGACAAGTTTTCAGAGCTTACTAAAATCGGTGAAGCAACTTTTGACAGCTCTGATGATCTCATTGTGTTTTCCTGTAAATACGACGGCCCGCTTACCTCTCGTTCTTCCCGCAGACGACAGTTCGATATCGCTAAAAAAGTATTGCGTGAAGATTTCAAGGACGGGGCCATCTTCGTATACCACGATCAGTTCAAAAAATTCCGCTTCTCGTTTATTCGTAAGAACTACGCCGAAAAAGGGGAAAACCGTTATTCTCCCTGGAAACGCTACACCTACTTCATTGATCCGGTAGAAACAAATAAGA
>CAMLET010000198.1 GCA_946479125.1 uncultured Flavobacteriales bacterium | reverse complement strand
CTGCAATTTTTTGAAGTGCATCTGCTTCTTTTTTACGTTCGTTTTCCAAAACTTGAGCAGGAGCACCACCAACAAATTTCTCGTTGCTTAGTTTTCCTTGTACACTTTTCAAGAATCCTTTCGTGTATGTCAATTCTTCTTCCATTTTCGCTTTTTCAGCTGTAAGGTCGATTGAATCTCCAAAAGGAACGAAGTACTCATTCGAGTTCACCAGGAAGCCATTCGCATTCACTACTTTTTCGTCCACATAATCTAAATGAGAAAGGTTCCCCATTTTCACAATTACTGAATCAAAAACGGTATCCATTTCGTTGTTCTTTTTAATGAACAACTCAATTCGAACTTTATTGGCTATGTTGTTTTGCTTACGGATGTTACGAAGATTTGTAATTACCTCCTCTGCAGTAGCAAATTGTTTCAAAATATTCTGATCTACTATCTCAACTGTAGGCCATTTCGCGATAATAATATCGTCGCCATCTTTACGCTCACGCAACAAATGCCACAATTCTTCTGCGACAAACGGTGTGAAAGGTTGAACCAAACACAACAATTTTTCAAAGAAAACAATTGTCTGCTCCAAAGTTGCAGCGTCAATTGGTTGCTCGTAACCTGGTTTTACCATTTCTAAATACCACGCACAGAAATCATCCCAAACCAATTTGTAAATGGCCATTAACGCTTCGGAGATCTTGAATTTCGCCATCAAATCATTGATGTTCGCTAGTTCCTGATTGAAACGTGCATTGAACCACTCAATGGCAACTTTCGAAGATTTTGGCTGATCGATTGTCTTCACTTCCCAACCTTTCACTAAGCGTGAAGCATTCCAAAGCTTGTTTGTAAAATTACGTCCTTGCTCACATTGACTGGAATCGAAAGGCAAATCGTTTCCTGCGGGAGAAGAAAGCAACATTCCTAAACGAACACCATCTGCTCCATACTTCTCAATCAATTCAATTGGATCTGGAGAGTTACCAAGCGATTTAGACATCTTACGACCTAATTTATCGCGAACAATTCCAGTGTAATATACATTCTTGAACGGCAATTCACCCATGTACTCGTACCCTGCAATGATCATACGCGCAACCCAGAAGAACATAATTTCAGGAGCTGTTACCAAATCATTTGTTGGATAGTAATATTTGATTTCTTTATTCCCTGGTTCTGTCAATCCTTTGAAAACAGAAATTGGCCATAACCATGATGAAAACCATGTATCTAGTACATCTTCATCTTGAACTAAATCATCAGCAGTGAAGCCATCGTATATTTCCTGTACTCTCAACTTTTCATGATAATCAAACACATTGTGCTTTATGATATAATCATTGATATATTCAGCCTTTGCACTCTCCAAATAAATTTTATATGCTTCTCCTCTTGTTTTGGCAATCATAGGCCTACCTCCAAATTGTTCTGTAGCTACATACCAAGCTGGTATTCGGTGTCCCCACCATAATTGACGAGAAACACACCAATCTTTTACATTTTCCATCCAATGACGGTATGTATTCTTGAATTTATCTGGATGAAAAGCAATGTTTCCATTCATTACGTTATCCAAAGCGGGCTGCGCCAATTCTTTCATGGCAACAAACCATTGCAACGACAAACGTGGCTCAATAACACAATCTGTACGCTCAGAGAATCCAATTTTGTTGATATGATCTTCAACTTTTACCAAATAACCTTTAGCATCCAATTCCTTCGCTATTTCCTTACGAACTTCGAAACGATCTTTCCCGTTGTAATGCAAACCATTTTCGTTTACAATTCCGTTATCATGGAAAATATCAATCGTCTCTAAATTGTATTTTTTTCCTAGTTCGTAATCATTTACGTCGTGTGCAGGAGTAACCTTCAAACATCCAGTCCCGAAATCCATCTCAACATATTCATCGGCAATGATTGGAATAGATCTGTTCGCGATTGGAACAATAACTTGTTTTCCGTGCAAGTGTTTATAACGCTCATCATCCGGGTGAACACAAACTGCGCTATCGCCTAAAATTGTTTCAGGACGCGTAGTTGCAATAGTAATCCACTCATCATCAGATCCCGCAATCTTGTAACGTAAATGATACAATTTTGAATTCACTTCCTTGTGAATTACCTCTTCATCAGAAAGTGCCGTGCGTGCTTCCGGATCCCAGTTGATCATTCGTACTCCACGGTAGATTTTTCCTTTATTGAAAAGGTCGATGAAAATATTGATAACGGAATCAGAATAATCCGGATCCATTGTAAATGCTGTACGTTCCCAATCACAAGATGCACCCAGTTTCTTCAATTGTTGAAGGATAATTCCTCCATACTGGTCTTTCCATTCGAAAGCGTGCTTCAGGAATTCTTCACGAGATAGATCCGATTTCTTGATTCCTTTCTCTCTCAATCGTTGAACAACTTTTGCTTCAGTTGCTATGGATGCGTGGTCAGTTCCTGGAACCCAACATGCATTTTTACCTTCCATACGTGCTTTTCGAACCAACACATCTTGAATGGTATTGTTGAGCATGTGCCCCATATGTAAAACTCCAGTAACGTTTGGCGGAGGAATGACGACGGTAAATGGCTCACGATCATCTGGTTCTGAATGAAAGTAACCCTTAGCCATCCAATGGCTATACCATCGCTCTTCAGCCGAGCGGGGCTCATACGTTTTTGGAATTTCCATGTTTAATTTTTATTTGAAACGCAAAGATAGAAAGACTAGCGGAAAGAGGAAAGCGAAAAGAGGAAAGTTAGATATACGTCCGAACTTTCCTCTCTTTTTGACTTTGTGTTTTATGTCTTTTGTAACTGAGTCCGCCTTGGCGGAAAGTCACATTTTCAATTTATCTAAAAACGTCATAAAGTCTTTCCAAGAATCCTCATCGGCTTTTTTGTTGTAAGCAATTGGCAAACCGAATTTCTTACCTTTCGCGGTAGCATCTGGATTGGTAAATGCATGCGTCGCATTCGCATAAGATTTGAATGTATAATCAGCACCAGCCGCGTCCATTTCTTTTTTAAATGTTGACACCTCATCAGCAGAAACAAATTGATCGGCTGCACCATGACATACCAATACTTTCGCTTTTAGTTTGTCTTTCTCAGGTTTCACACCAGCCAATCCACCATGGAAGCTGACAACTCCTTTAAAATCCATTCCTGATTTTGCTGCATTCAATACCATCGATCCGCCAAAGCAATAACCAATAGCCACCACATTTTTCAAATCTGCTTGTGGATAAGAAGCTTTGATCTTTTTCAAAGCCGCTTCAATTCGCGCATTCGCCATTGCAGGATTTGCGTAAAACGGACCTGCACTTGCTCCTGCTTCATCCGGATTTTTTGCAATTTTTCCCTCTCCATACATGTCAACTGCAAAAGCAAAATAACCCAACTTAGAAAGTTGTTTTGCTCTGCTTTTAGCATAATCGTTCAATCCCCACCATTCGGGAACGATTAAGATTACTGGTGCATCTTTTAAATTCTTGTCATAAGCTGCAAAGCCAATCAGATTTGTTGAATCATCAGCATAATTTACAGATTCAGAAATCCATTCAACCTCTTGCTCATCTTCATCTTTCTCCTTAGTACTTGCGGAAGAACCACATGACAATACGAGGAACATAAATATTATCCCCAATCCACTGCTTAAAATCAATTGCTTTTTCATCTCACTTGTTTTAATAAAGATACCTATTTTCAAATTCTGAAAAGATATAAGATATGTTCACCGAGTTCAGAAATCCAGTTCGATTATCGTTAAGTTTTTCCCGAAATCAAATTCTTGTCTATTTGATTTGGAGTTCAATTATTGTTTGTACCTATTATTTTTCGAAATGGGAATTGATTTCGATTCCATTCCTTCCGGTTTCCTTAATTGGTACGGCACTGGCATTTTTTCTTGGTTTCAAAAGCAACGCCTCATATGATCGTCTTTACGAAGCAAGAAAAAATTATGGAAGCATGGTTAATGATAGTCGTGCGTTTGCTATTATGTTGAATTCTTACATCACGAATCTTGCTGACAACTCTATCACTTCCGAACAAATTGAAACCGCAAAACGCGATATAGTCAATAGACATATTGCATGGATGTATGCTCACAAATTCTACTTGCGTCATAAACGTCAGCCATGGGAACGAGATGCTGATTACCACAACAACTTCCGTGAAAGAATGCAGCAGGAATTTTCGATCGATACTAATCTTGAAGAAAATCTTTCACGCTTTCTTAGCAAAGACGAAGTGATTCAGGTAATAAACGCTGCAAACCCGGCAGCACAATTACTGGCAAATCAGGGAAGGAAACTTACGGAGCTTCGAGCAAAGAATTTTATTGAGGATTTTCGTTTGTTCGAATTACAAAATCAAATAAGCAAGTTACTGGACAACCAGGGAAAGAATGAACGCATCAAAAACTTCCCATATCCATTACAGTTTTCATTTATGTTGAAAATCTCTTTGCGCATTTTCAGCTTTTTACTTCCGTTTGCATTAATAACGGAATTGACAAAACAAGGCGAAAATTTCATTTGGTTAACGATTCCATTTTCCGCAATTATCAACTGGATCTTCTATTTCTCGGAAAGAAACAGTGAATACTCTGAGAACCCTTTCCAAGGTTTGGTTTACGACGTTCCAATCACCAGTATCACCAGAGCAATTGAAATAGATGTGCTGCAAATAATTGGTGAAACTAATGTTCCAGAGCCTGTAACTCCGAAGAACGGAATTCTGATGTAACTATTCTATTTCTTTCTATTTTAGAACTATGCTCCTGAAAACACTTCGACTTACTGCAATTGGACTAGGAAGGTTTATTGAATGCTTCTTTGCTTTGATTATCTTATATCTTCTCACGTATTGGATTTTGTCAAGAATTCCGGTTTCAGGAGAACCAACATCAAATCCAACAATTACGGTTTATGTCACATCGAATGGTGTACACTCTGATTTTGTAGTTCCAATTGTTAACGATCAAAAAGACTGGGGAAGAACGTTAAAGCTGACAAATGAATTCAAACAAGACAGCACGCGAAACTGGGTAGCCATTGGCTGGGGTGATAAGAACTTCTTTTTGAAAACAAAAAACTGGGACGATCTAACTGTTGGAACTGCATTGAAAGCCACTTTTGGACTAGGAACTGGTGCAGTTCATATTGTTCAGCTTCCTGAACCGAATGAAAAAGATCCAAATACTATTAAACTGAAAATCACGAAAAAGGAATACGCCAAATTGTGCGCTTATATTGATGGTAACTTTCAAAAAAATGGAGTCGACTTAAGCCGAATTAGAAAACACCCTTATAGTCAATACGATTTCTTTTTTGATGCCAATTCAACGTACAGCATGTGGTACACATGTAATTCCTGGACAAACAGCGGATTGAAAGCTGCCAATCAGAAAGCGTGTTTGTGGACGCCTTTTAAGGATGGGATTTTTGAGAAGTACGGAAAATGAAAAACTGATCAAACAGTTCTAAGATGTCTAAATGCAAAATCTTTGGACTTTTGACTTTTGACTTTTGACTTTTGAAACAAAAAAAGAGGAACTCTCGCTCCTCTTAAACATTAAATCTTATAAAGATTTTTACTTCTTCTTACCGTTTCCATTACCATTCGACTTACCATTCCCATTAGATTTTGGAGTAGTTTTAGCCGGAGTGGATTTTGCCGGAGTTGTTTTTTTCTTATTCACTTTATCCTTGTTCTTTCCACAAGAAGCCTTCATGGCGTGAAACTCCTTTGAACCTGGTTTAATGCCCAACTCTTTAGCCATTGCACCCCATCCTTTTGTTTTGTTCACCTTGTAAACACGAATCACCTCTGTAATGGGTTTCTTTGTCAACCTAATAATTTCAAAAGAAATCACTACATCACCCGCAGTCATTCCCACAGAAAAAAGTGAATTCACATTTGTCAAACTTGTAGAATATGTTGTCACCACATTGGCTTTGAACGTAACCAAATCTTTATTGGCTTCTATTGTGATACTTTTCAGATTCGCGTCCAAAGTCGCATCACCTGACTTGTAAGTTTGTGCGTTAAGCGAAATACTTAGCACCAAACCCAATAAACTTAAAATTGCTTTATTCATCGTTTTCATTATTAGTATAACCTAAATATAGTCAAATCAATTACTATTCCGAGCTTCCAGCTTTTTTAAGCTCTATTTTTAAAGTGCCATCCACAAACTTTAGTACTTCATCCTTTATTTCGAATTCATATTCCAAAGTCCGCTTATCAGCTTGTAAAAGTAGTTTATGGTTCTCTTCATCTATTTCATATTTCCACTCTTCAATCAAAGGCTCTCCCATAGATTCGTCTGTGATAACGAGTATTGAATCGGACTTAAACTCAAAATAAACCTTTAACCGCTGATCCATTTCGTTCATGGCATTCTCACGAAATCTCGCAACTACTTTTATGTACTCCAGATTTTCGCGAACATGTTTATCGATAATGC
>CAMLET010000197.1 GCA_946479125.1 uncultured Flavobacteriales bacterium | reverse complement strand
CCCTCATCATTCGCTCGACAGCTATTTGCCAAAATTGGTTCGCGCCGGTTACCGTGTTGCGGTTTGTGATCAGCTCGAGGATCCTAAAATGACAAAAACCATTGTAAAACGGGGTGTTACAGAATTGGTCACTCCGGGTGTTGCTTTCAGCGACAAATTACTCGATGGTCACAAAAATAACTTTCTTGCAGCCATTCATTTCGATGGAAATAATCACGGAATTGCCTTTTTGGATGTTACAACGGGCGAGTTCTTTGTTGCGCAGGGAACACTTGATTATCTGAACAAACTCATTCAGGGCTTCGAACCAAAAGAGATTGTTTACCAAAAGAACAAGCACAGTGTTTATTCCGATAGTTTCGGGATGAAATATTACAATTATAAGCTCGACGATTGGGTTTTTACGGAATCTTTTGCTCAGGAGAAACTGACGAATCATTTCAGTACCAATTCACTAAAAGGTTTTGGAATTGAGCTTTATACCAATGGAATTATTGCTGCCGGAGCAATCCTGTATTACTTAGGCGAAACACAGCACAATTCTGTTTCTCACATTACGCAGATTCAACGCATAGAAGAAGAGAAATCGGTTTGGTTAGACCGTTTTACCATTCGGAATCTGGAGTTGATTTCACCATTGAATGAAGGTGGGAAAACGCTTTTCGATATTCTGAATGGAACAGAAACCCCAATGGGTGAACGTTTGTTGAAACGTTGGATCGTAATGCCTTTAAAAGAAACAGGTTCTATCAATAATCGTTTGAATGCAGTTTCGTCTCTGGTGAAAAATGGTGATCTACGTTATGCTGTTCAGTTGGAATTAAAGGCTATCGGTGATATTGAGCGTTTGATCTCTAAAGTTGCCGTTGGTCGAATTCATCCGAAGGAACTAATGGTCTTCAGCAGAATTCTGAAACACATTTGTCCAATCAAAGCATTGATCTCAAAAGAAAAAGGCGAATTACTTTCGAAATTAGCTTCTCAGCTTACCGATTGTGATTCTTTTATTGATGCGATAGAAACCAAAATTCTTCCTGAACCGGCAGTAATGTTGGGGAAAGGTCCTGTGATCAATAATGGTGTTCATTCCGAATTGGATGACCTTCGTGCTATTTCTGATAATGGAAAACAGTATCTGGAAGAAATGCAGGAACGTGAATCGGAGAGAACCGGAATTCCAAGTTTGAAAATTGCATTCAACAACGTTTTCGGGTATTACCTCGAAGTTCGAAATACACATAAAGACAAAGTTCCGGAGGAATGGATTCGTAAGCAAACACTGGTGAATGCCGAACGTTACATTACACCTGAACTGAAAGAATACGAAACCAAGATCCTTGGTGCTGAAGATAAAATTGCACGAATTGAGTCGGAATTATATTCAGCGCTTGTTTCAGAATTGCAGCAGCATGTAAAACCAATTCAATACAACGCTTACGTTATTGCGCAGTTGGATTGTTTGACCTGTTTTGCGGATAGAGCGGTTGTGAATAATTACAATCAGCCAATCGTCGACGAAAGTTTTGTGATCGATATCAAGGATGGTCGTCATCCTGTAATTGAAAATCAGTTAAAAGCAGGTGAATATTACGTTCCAAATGATGTTTATCTCGACAAGGAAGATCAGCAGATTATTATGATTACTGGTCCTAACATGTCGGGTAAAAGTGCCTTGCTGCGTCAAACAGCCTTGATCGTTTTAATGGCGCAGATCGGTTCATTTGTTCCAGCTGAAAGTGCGACTTTGGGTGTTGTCGATAAAGTCTTTACACGTCTTGGAGCTTCAGATAAACTTTCGACAGGTGAATCTACTTTCATGGTGGAGATGAATGAAACATCGAGCATTCTGAACAACCTTTCGGATAGAAGTTTGATATTACTTGATGAAATTGGTCGCGGTACGAGCACTTACGATGGTATTTCCATTGCTTGGGCTATTGCGGAATATTTGCACGAACATCCCAATTCCAAAGGGAAAACACTTTTCGCAACGCATTACCACGAGCTGAATGAAATGGAAGAACAGTTTGCCAGAATCAAGAATTACACGGTTTCGGTAAAAGAAACTGGTCAGAAGATCGTCTTTTTGCGCAAATTGATTCCAGGTGGAAGCGAACACAGTTTTGGTATTCACGTGGCAAAATTGGCTGGAATGCCAAAGCAAGTAGTGGCAAGAGCAGAATTGATGTTGCAGGAATTGGAGATTACGCATCGTGCTTCGACTTCTTCGGCGCCTTCGACTCCGCTCAGTCACCAAGAAGATTTTGAAAGTGTAGCGACGGGGCTAAATGGTGTTGTTTCGAAAAAACAAAGCAAAGCAAACGTAAAGGCGGCGGCAGAAACAAGCAATATGCAATTGAGTTTCTTCCAGCTGAACGATCCTGTTTTGGAGCAGATTCACGAGCAGTTGGTGAGTATTGATATCAATACGTTGACGCCAGTTGAGGCTTTGATGAAATTGAACGAGATCAAGAAATTGACTGGAGGATAGTTGATAATTCAAAAATCAAAAGGTAAAAGTCAAAATTCCGAATAGCCTTCACTTCGAGTGTATCAGGTAACTTTACCTTATTCTGAATCCTATTTTTACTCCTACCAGCAAATTCGGATAAATTCGGTTTCGTGCTTGGTCCATAATCAGATTTGGTCCATAATCACTGGTAGCTGGAATATTTGCATTGTCTTCTACACTTAGTGAATTTTTGGTTTGCTGAAAGCGAATTCCAAGTCCGCAGTAAGCATCAACAAGAAATCCGTATTTGAACACATTGAGCCAGCCGTACTTGAAGGTGAAACTTTGCACTTTTTTCGTCACATCAAAAGGAGCAAGAATAACATCGTCTTCGTAAGGATCGGTTGTGTCTGCAATATTGGGAGTTGTATACGTCTGGTATTTGTAAAATCCTTCAAGTGCAAAGTAATTTCCTGCAGTTATTCCCGGATAGTCAAAATATCTTTTGACTTCAAATTTCGTTTCCCAACCAGTACTTGAGTAAAAGAACAACCCGAATTCATTCTGAAAAGCAATGTTATTTTTCACTTTGTATTCCAGACTCAATTTCGCACAGGGTCCAGTATAAAGTGTAATAAACGATAGCGGAGAAATCTTTACTGACAAGCGCTGATCCTGAATTTCAATACTATCCGTTTGCGAGAAACACGAATTAACCGTAAAACAAATAAGTAATAAAATGAATTTCATTTGGTGATGGAGGAATACGTCGCTAAAGTAGGGAAATACTCTGAAATGAAAAATCCCGAAGATGTAAACATCAACGGGACTTTAATTCCTGTAGAAGGTGGAAGCCAATCTACAAGCTTTTGAGAATAAAAAAGGAAGACCAAAGTCTTCCTTCAATTCTTCTGTACTCGAAGCGGGACTTGAACCCGCACGCCCAGATGGGCACAGGATTTTAAGTCCGGCGTGTCTACCAATTCCACCATTCGAGCGGACTTTAATCCAATTCTTACAGACTGTAAGAACTTGAGCGGGAGACGAGATTCGAACTCGCGACCCCAACCTTGGCAAGGTTGTGCTCTACCAACTGAGCTACTCTCGCATATTTATTACCATAACTCGATTGCTACGGGAGGACAAAAATAGGGAACTGTTTTCAATTTGCAAGGATTTTCAGGATTTTTTTGCTTGAGGAAATTTACGCTATTAAGAATAAATTGATTTTTAATGATTTAGATTGGACTCTTTCATCATCAGATTTTCGTAATTTCAATCAATGAATTGCATAATTGTTGACGATGATGAGCTTGACCGCTTAATGGTGCTTTCCTGCCTGAGGAATTATCCTGAGATTAAGGTGCTGGAGGTGTTTGCTTCGCCATTGGATGCGCTCGTTTTTCTGGAACATAATCCGGTTGACATTCTCTTTCTCGATATCGATATGCCTGAAATGAGTGGGATAGAATTGCGCAAGCAACTTCCAAAAAATGCCATTTGCGTTTTCATTACATCTTATCCCGAACATGCGGTGGAAAGTTTTGAGGTGGATGCACTCGATTTTCTGGTGAAGCCGTTGAAGGCTGATCGTTTTAAACAAACCATCACGCGCATTCATGATTATATGGAAGTGCGTGAGAAAGTGTCGCTTTTTGAGGCTAATTTGGGTGGCGATACTATTGTTGTGAAAGAAGGTCATGCTCAGATCAAAATCAAACTGCATTCCATTCTTTACCTTCAGGCTATGAAGGATTATACGCTGATCTTCACAACAGAAAAAAGACATTGTGTGCTGATCTCACTGGGAAATCTTCTCAAGGAAAATGAGTTTCAGTCGTTCGCTCGCGTGCACCGAAGCTTTGCAGTGAATCAAACTTACATTGAGAAAGTTTCTTCTAACGAAGTGTTTTTGAAGAATGATCAAGCTGTTCCATTGGGAAGAGGGTATAAAGAAACCTTGAATCTGCTTTCATGATGCGATTGCTCACCTTCATATTCTGTTGTGTTTTCGCAACTGCTTTCGGACAAAAAGCGCCTGATTTGAAGAAACTCAAGACGAAAAAGGAGCGGATCCAATCTTGGGTAGAATATTGTGATGAACTTATTGTCAAAGAAAGCTATGTAAAGCTGCGTGTAGCTGGTAAAAGAGGTTTGAACATGACTAGCAAATCCGATTATGAGTATTTGTCGTTGTTCAATTTCTATGTTGGTGTAACTTTTAACTATGGCGTTGAGAGCGATTCAGCCACGTATTACTTAGAGAAAAGCGAGTTGTTTGGACGTAAGGCGAAGAATCCAAAAAGAATACTGGAAGCACTTAAACAATTGCAGTATGTGTACGCTAATTATGGTGAAACTGAAAAACAAACTCGCACAATAAAGGCTTTTCAGCATGTAATTGATACTACTCGAAATCTAAAAGAGAAGTCAGAAATCTATTCAATTGTTGGTGACTACTACATTGGAGTTGGGCAATATGAGAGTGGTTTGTCGTACAAGCTCAGAGGAATAAAAACTCTTCAGAAACTTCTGCCTAAAGCGAATGCTACTGATTCTACCAATTTTGGTGTGCAATTGATCATTGTAAGTGAATTGTACGTTGCATTAAAAAAATACGACCTGGCACTTGATTATTTAAAGGAAGGTGAAGTCTATGTTCGCGATTATAAGTTGGCAACTGCTCACATCCATAAAGACCGAGTGGAGTGCTATTCCTTTAAGAATGAACCAAAAAATGCCAGGAAAGCATATGGTGATTTGCTTTTACTTGCTAAGAAGGAAGCTGATATTGGTTGTTGGGGAATATTGATAGAAAGCGATTTGATTTTGGCAAAGTATTTTACTGATCGGAGCGATCTCAAAACAGCACTTACATTCACTAATCATGCGCGTGATTTGGCTCCGAAGTATGCTGATGATTTTCTGAAAGCTCAACTTGCTGTATCAACAGGAATGATTCACCTGAAGCAAAAAGACTATGCAAATGCGTTGAAATATTTCAAAGCAGCTGAACCAACTACTTCTGAAGACGACCCCGAATTAAATTCTGAACTGAAGGGTGCTTTAGCGAGAACATATGCAGGTTTAGGACAATGGAAGGAAGCTTTTCGTTATCAGAAAGAATTCGACGACATTCGGGAAAAGTTAACTGAGGAAAAATCGAAAAAGAACGTAGCTGAAATGGAGGCACGTTATCAAAATGAAAAAAAGCAAAGTGAAATCAATCAACTTTCCTCCAAAAACACCATCAGCCAGCTAAAGATTGACGAGGCCAATCAACAACTGATGTATTCACTTCTGGTGATTGCCGCTGTTCTGGTCATTGGAATTCTCTTCTATGTTCAAAGTAGAAATAGAAAGCAGCACAATGCTCAACTTCAGATCCTGAACGAGGAGTTGAAAGTGGTGAATGCTAACAAAACACGTTTTTTCAGTATCATCAACCACGATTTACGAAGTCCGGTTGCCAATTTGATTCATTTTTTACAATTACAGAAGGAAAGCCCGGATCTGATAGACGAAGCCACCAAAGAACGGTTAGAAAACCGAACAATGGAAAGTGCCGAAAATCTTTTACGCTCTATGGAAGACATGTTGTTGTGGAGTAAAGGTCAAATGCAGCAGTTCAAGCCTTCAATGGTGGAGTTGAATATAGATGAGGTTTTTCAGGAATTGCAACAGTATTTCGCCACGAACGATAAAGTGAAGATCATTACTGAAGCAGATAGTAATGTTAAGCTTACTACTGATCTGAATTACCTGCTTACCATTATCCGAAATCTGACGGCAAATGCAATTAAGGCGTTGGAAAAAGTGGAGAATCCTACAATTACTTGGTCTGTTTTTCAGCAAGGAAATACAACCAGACTTATCATAACTGACAATGGACCCGGTGCCACACAAAGTCAGTTCAAAGCGTTGTACGATTCTTCAGAGGTCGTGGGAATCAAAACTGGTTTGGGTTTACATCTAATCCGCGATCTTGCTCAGGCAATTGATTGCACAGTG
>CAMLET010000196.1 GCA_946479125.1 uncultured Flavobacteriales bacterium | reverse complement strand
ACGACCACATAATAATCTTAGCTTTCTTTCTGATCTCGTGGCGCTGCTTAGTTGTCATCTTTCCATAAGGAGGACGAAACAGCGTTGTTGGATGAATGTTTTGAAATTCATTGAACGAGTTCAGGTAATCTTCAAAAGAAGTAGAAGTTCCCTTTTCATGCCGCATGGTGTGATTTCCAATCGTATGACCTTCGTTCAGAATTCGTTGATACAATTCAGGATTCTTCCTGATATTCTCACCAACGCAAAAGAATGTCGCCTTCCAATTGTATTGAAGAAGGAGGTCTAGAACGAAAGGTGTGATTTCCGGATCTGGTCCATCATCGAAGGTCAGAAACACGGTTTTCTGGTCAACAAAAAACCTCCACGTAAATGAAGAGTAAATACCCTTAATCCAACGTGGAGGTCTTTTTAAACGGATCATATCTAAAGTGTTCTAGCCACCACCATTTCCACCAGCCATAGCTGCGGCTTGTGAATCCATTGGTGCAACCGGAGTCATATCTGAATCTGACATTATTGGCATTTGCCCAGCTGGCATGTTCGGCATTTGCTGTTCCTGTGGTAATTCTTTGTATTCGAACTGATAAGCAACAGCATCCATATGAATAGACAATGTTTCTTTCGGAGATCTGAATCCACTTGAACTAAACATATCTTCGTTGGTATAGTTCTCTAATTCTTTATACAACTTAGGGAACTCAACATCGTAGGCCTGTGTTACCAATTTGTCCAAACGTTTGTAAAGCTTGCCATTTGGATTTCCAATCAATGGATCTTTAGCAGCCTGATACATTTCTAATAAACCAGCCATAGTTGCAGAAACCACATCGTAGTTACTAGCAGCTAATCTCGCTTCAGAGTTATAGAAGAACTGCATTGTGCTTTCCAACTGATCAGTAACAGCCATTCCTAGTTTTTCTGCCTCTTTAACAGCTCCTGCTCTAAATAGGATAGAAACGTAGTTATGAATTGTACCATCCTGGTAAACTTTCACTTCAGCGCCGTCAATTTGC
Source organism: uncultured Flavobacteriales bacterium (assembly GCA_946479125.1). The sequence goes on along the minus strand of CAMLET010000196.1, from coordinate 5,468 downwards.
AGCGATCCACGTGCCATTGGGTCTTCACCGTAATCAAGTACCAGATCAATAGGCATTACGTTGATCGATTTCTCAACCAAAGCAATTGCACGTTTCTTACAATCTTTAATGTAAGCATCAGCTCCAACCAAAGTCTTAGCAAGTGAATCTGCAACTCGTGCATTTCCGCTAGCTCTTAAACGAACGATCTCAGGACCGTAATTCGTTTTCGCCATTTCTTTCATCTCAGCTTCCTGCAAGTAGTACTCCGCAAGTTGAGCGAACATTCCACGCACTGTTCCTGTTTGACGACGAGCATAGTAATCTGTAAGAACACCTTTTTTGTTCATCAAACCGTACTCGTACTTGTTCATCAAGTTGTCGTACATCGCGTCAACATTGAAAGGAGCTCTTGGATTTGTTTTGATTGGTGAAACCTCCCAAGCCATTCCATTCTGACGTAAGAATCCGCTGTGGTACAACGACATTCCAACTTCAGTTCCTCCCGGAGAAGAGAAATACATTGCACGTTTCCAATCGTTGTTTGCGAGCATATCAAGAATCATCAAGTCAGATTTTCCTGCAGCTCTGCTATCCATAACAAGAATAACATCTTCAACACATTGACTTTTCTCTTTTTCAGTAATAATTCCTGATTTAACAGCATTTTCTTTATCAACCGGAATACGGAATCCTAAACAAGGTACTGCGCGTACTCCATTTCCTTCGTTTGAAAGAATGTTGTCGTCATTTCTTGCAAAATCCATAGCGATATCGATAGGAAGATAAGCCCAAGATTTCTCCCAAGTCATCGCTTTTTCATACATCGGAGAAAGCAATTCTGAACTTACTTGAATTTGTCCTGTTTGATAACCGTCAACCACTAAATTCAACGCTTCGTAAAGATCCATCAACGTTTGTTCAGTAGCACTGTCAGCACTTACAGAAAGTGATTTCACTTTTGCATCAATTGTTGTTTTTGTAGCTGGATCTTGAATGGTAGCCGATGTCAATACTTTTGTTGTCATTGCTTGCAATTGCGCAAACTCAGGAACGAACTTGTCTTTATTCAATTTGATTTTCATCTTATTGAATTCATTGATCTTCTCAATGTTCATTCCACCTTCCATACAATCCATAGTAGAAGCAAACAAGATTTGATCTGTTTGTCCTTCGTACATCAAGGTTTGGTCTTCACGGAATTTGATAGGTAAGGCTTCTGAACCATACGCTTTCATTTTCATTTGTTCCGTATACCAGTCAGTTCCGAATAAGCTTGTGTTACAAACTCTAATGTCAGTGAATTTACCTTCTACTTCCTGCAAGTACCAAAGTGGGAATGTATCGTTATCACCAACTGTGAAAAGGATACTGTTTGGTTTACATGAAGTCAGGTAGTTCATTGCCAAATCTCTTGCAGAAGTTTTGTCAGCTCTGTTGTGATCATCCCAACCTTGCGATCCCATTAAATAAGGAACGTAAGATGTAACTAAGAGAATGACAATTGCGGCAATGGTAGGCTTGACTTTTGCCATCCGCATCACCAAACTGATAATTATAAATCCAACGGCAAGTAGCACGATGAATAGGTACGTTTGCATGATCAAACCACCACCCATAATTGTCAAAATAAGAACAAAACCAGTTACAGCTAAACCAACGTAACCCATTCCTGTCCACTCTTTCTTCGTGAAGTTTTTATAGGCTTCATACAATGCCAAAACTCCAAATCCAATCCACATTGCAAAGGCGTAGAACGATGCTGCATATGCATAATCACGCTCACGTGGTTCATAAGGTTTTTGATTCAGGTAAACCACAATGGCCATACCTGTTAGCAAGAATAAAAGGAATACTACGAAAGCACCTTTTGCATCTCGATAAATGTGGTAAACCAATCCAAGAACTCCCAGTACTAAAGGAAGTAAGAAGAACTTGTTGTTTGCCGGATTGTTTTTGGTGAATGCTGTTTCATACTGTTGTGAACCAAGTTCATTTTCATCCAGCATTGCGATACCTGTTTTGTAATTTCCACGCAGATCATCACCATGACCCTGGATATCATTTTGTCTACCAGCAAAGTTCCACATGAAATAACGCCAGTACATCCAGTTGATTTGGTATGAACCAAAATACTGCATGTTTTCACCAAATGTTGGAAGACGTGACCCATCCGTTCCCATTTTGTCAGGATCATCAGAAGGCTCATCAACATAGCCTGACCATTTTTTGTATCCGCCTATTTTGGCGTCTTCCTGTCCGTTTCCATCGTAATACATACGTGGTAAGAACGTAGTTTGTCTGTACTTTGGAACACCGTGATACCTTATTTTTTCATTGGAAGAGAAGTATTTCTCTACCACTTCATATGCAGCACCTTTTTGCTTTGCGTATTCATTTGCAAGGTTTTCGTGCTTAAATGCTTTAATGTCCTGATTGTCTTTTTGAACAACAAAACGCTTCAGGTAGAATGGAGAAAGATCGTCCCAAGTGGAGTTGTCTCTTAATCTTGGTTGACCGTTTTCCATTTCTTCACCTTGTTTGAAAGAGTTCCAGTAAGGTCCGCTCAAAATTGGCCACGTTCCATATTGCTCACGTTTCAGGTAAGCATGAAGTGTTACAAGGTTTTCAGGATCGTTTTCATCCAATGGTGTATTTGAGTTAGAACGAATGACGATAACTGCAAATGTTCCATAACCAATAATGATAGCTACGATCAACACGTTCATTAAACGCGCTGCTTTGATAATAAAAGCTGTTGCATCAAACGAATCCGGTTTTCTGAATTTACTGTTTTCGCTGAAACAACCGTAGTATAAGATTGGTCCAAGAATAACGCTGAACTGAGCACTTAACGCACTGAGCATCGCATTTTTCGTAGAGCTATAGATAACAATTGAAGCAATACTGTTGATTGCAATTAGAATAAAGTATGTCCAGCTGATAGATCCAATTAAGAACAATGTCAATGAAATTCCAAGTAGAATAGTGCTGAATTTAGACTTGTCTTTCACATAGAATGGAATAAACAAAGAACTGATCAAAAGTATAAAGTATACGATTGTTCCTACATTGAAACCAAATCCAAGTGAATTAGCAAATGTGACTTCTGAAAGTGCCGCATTCCCAACAGTATTCGGGATAATGACGTTTTGAACAAGGTTCAGAACATATAAACTCAAAATACCGATCAGTAGGAACGGAACAACTCTGATCTTATCGACCAAACGGAAGTAAATAATATAAATAACTGCGGGAATTACAAGTAATCCAAGTAAATGGACACCAATTGAAAGACCAAGCATTAATACCAAAAGAATGATCCAGCGAAGTGGATTTCTAGCATTTTTCTTTTCGTCGTCAGACATTAAGGAAATGTCCTGCATTTCTGAGTCCCACTTAAGGATTGCCCAGAAAATGATAGCTGTAAACAATGAAGACATTGCATAAACCTCACCCTCAACAGCCGAGAACCAGAATGAATCGGAGAAAGTGTAAACAAGAGAACCAATAACACCGGCGCTGATTACAGCAATTTGATCACCTCTCGACCAATCTGGAGAAACTCTTTGCATGATCTTCTTTCCAAGCATGGTAATTGACCAATACATGAAAAGAATGGTGAAGGAACTACTTAAAGCCGAAAGTCTGTTGATCCAAACCGCCACTTCTTCAGGAGCTGCAAAGAATGAGAACAAACGTCCAAGTAACATGAATAATGGTGCGCCCGGAGGGTGACCAACTTCTAATTTGTACGCCGCAGTAATGTACTCACCACAGTCCCATAAACTTGCGGTGCTCTCCAAGGTCATGAAATAAACAATGGTTGCGATAAGAAATACAGCCCAACCTGTAATGTTATTCAGCTTTTTGTAGTGCATCTTATTATTTTCTAGATTGACTTGCGAAATTAACAATATATTGGAAGAAGTTTCTCAGAATTGGTTAAAAAACGCAAAACAATGAAAATCAGTATTTCTCAACGTCACAAACGTTTTTTTGAATTTTTTTTTACGTTTTGCTCTTGTGAAAAATAAATAATGTATTACATTTGCACCTGTCTAAGCCGAAAGGCGGAAACAACATATTCAAAAAGTCGGTTTGAATATTGATTATTGGCCCATGGTGTAACTGGCAACACGTCGGTTTTTGGTACCGAAGAGTCTAGGTTCGAGCCCTAGTGGGCCAACACATGAATCCTCAGAGAAATCTGGGGATTTTTTGTTTCCATTGGTTTTGTGGTGAAGTAATGGAGGTGTAGATTTCGGAGTGGGGACGGGATTTGGTACAGTTTGATTCTTAAAACTGAAACGTATATCGATCCGTACTTTGGTCATAAATCACCTTATGTTTTGCCATTATCATCAATCTCTGCCAAACTTTATCTCCTGCGGGAAGTCTTTCTTCAATGCTGTATCTCTTTTGCCCTGACATATTTGAACTAGAGTCAATATCACTTTTTAGATAATCTGATGCGATATAAATAAGTGATTCTGGAAGTCCAACTCCCCTTAATTTTGTCCCATTGGAACTTATCATCGTGCTTTGAAAACCAGTTGGAAAGTTGGTGATGAATAACATGATTAATTCTCCTGGAGTACTGTTTATATCACAGGCTCTAAATTGATATCCGTCGTAGACAGCACCGTTTGAATCTGAATGCCATTCTTCATAAACTCCAACTAGATAATCATGTGATATTCCATTTCGATCCTCTACATTTGCCTCGTAAGTTTTGATAGGTTTATTCCCATTCTTATATGTTCTCTGTAACATAATATCTCTTTGTAACTAATATACAAATCTCGTCTTTACTGGTAACCAAATCTCTCAAAACCGTTAATTTGGTATCGCATATTAAAACCATTAACCATGAATTGCATTGAATTAACAGAAGACCAAGTTGTAAGAAATGAGAAACTTGCACGACCAAATGTGTCAGGACATAACTCATTATTCTTTCATCCAATTACCAAACATGGAACTCGCGAAGAACGTGAGGAATGGGGATATGAATTAACAGTGATTTGTGAAGAGCAGGAAATAGAATACTATTGTTTCGATCACAAAGGGGAAAAGATTAATGTCTATCCTAACGATTTGATTGAACAATGGTGGACTAGTCGCTGATTAACTTACCGTTCTCTATTCGTAAACCATAGGCTTCTTTTCCCTCCACACTCACAGGATAGAAATCCAAATCGTAGTGCTTAGAATTTTCAATTGTAGTAACAAAGAATATTGCTCCATCCGAGATTAATTGTACTAGTGGGTCTTGGCGAATTTCGTCAGTAATTAAATCAAGAATTTCTGCATAAACAAGTTGTGTTTTCATGATATTGGTATTTGTTTGTTTACGGATATGGTTCAGATACACACGACCTGAAAAGAAACCAATCCCGCCAAAATCAAAGGCAGGGGGAGTTTGTAGATTAGCCTTGGGGAGCGAATGGCAATCCTGAATTTTGAAACGGTGGGGGGAAGTAATC
>CAMLET010000195.1 GCA_946479125.1 uncultured Flavobacteriales bacterium | reverse complement strand
CCACCGAGATCTACACTCTTTCCCTACACGACGCTCTTCCGATCTTTTTCGAAAACACGAGAGTCATTCTCCAACTGAAACAGTGCATTGCCGAATTTTGCGGAGCCGCTTCCTTCCACAATCTCAATCTCAGGTTTGTTGTCAATAAATATCGTTTTCAGGTCGAATTTCGTTTTCAGTTTTACGTTTCCTGAAACACGCTGCATTTTTGGAAAATGGAACAATGCGTGCAACATTCCTAAATTCACCGAACCATTGGCGTTCCCGGTGTAACGAGGTGCGCTGAAATTGTCAATTCTACAGAAACCATTAAATGCTCCGGAAGAAGAATTGAAATTTACCTTTTTCAGGGATAACCACTCTTTCCCTTTTCCAGCCAGGGTAGAATACTCTCCATCCAGGTTTAGAGAAGAAATGGAAATATTATTCTCCGGTTCAGTCAATTTTCCGTTCTTCACATTGAATTTACAATCTATCTTAGGAGACGATTCCTTTTTCAATTCATTATCGAAAATTAAACTGAAATCAACGCTTCCGGAACCTTTGAACTTATCTATCTCATCAACCTCTTTGGCACTTAAGTTATTGGCAACATCCTGCAAATTGAGATTTTTAGCTTTGACCTCGGTATGCACTTTTTTGGGATTTACCAGAAGCGAAAAACTAAATGGCAGATTGGCCAATAAAACTTCACCATCCGGAATTTTGACAGTTCCTTTATCATTATCAACTAAAACAGAACAAGACGTTTCGGCATGTTGGTTTACTACAAAAGGAATTAACCCATTCTGAATTCGATTGATGGTTAAGCTTGCCTCGGTTTCAACTTCAAACTTGCTGGCGTCAAATTCTCCTTCCAGATCAGCTTCATGGATAAATGCCGAATAATTTTGTTCAGCACTTTCATTCGTATAGATGAATTGCACATTTTCAAACTCAATTCCGCGCAATTTTACTTCAAAATCAGAAGGTTCATCACTTTCGGACTCTTTCACAATATCGTAATTCACATTGCCATCTTTAAAGACTTTTAAGTGAACATGTGCATCTGAAACTTCGAGTCCTTTTACATGATAATTGTCATTCCAAATATCCCACGGACTAAACTTAATTCGAATTTGCTCTGATTGAAACAGCGTATCAACCGAAGTACTGTTCGGTACCGCATCCTGAATAAAAACTCCATTAAAATCGATGGAAACATTGGGGAAAGTGGCCCAAAAAGTGAGATCGATCTTCTCGACTTTAACTTCGGCTTTCAGGTTTTTATTAAGTTCTTTGACGGTATAATCAATGATATCGTCCTTGTAAATTACAAGCAATATACTGATGATGACCATTAACGTAAACGTTATGGAAAGCAACCAAATCATCGTCTTCTTGAGGTAACGCCAAAATACCTTCATCTTACAAAATTACAGCGACATTCAAGCGCTTTTAAGTTTAAATCAAGAAGTAATCAACTATTCATTTTTAATTGCTTTAAAGATTGTGCTAAGAAATAGGTAAAAAAGTGAGGTTTGGTTACAAAAAAGAATCCCCCGTAGACTTCGAGAACCTCAGTCTGCGGGGGATTTAAAATCTATAACTTTTTATTATGGCCTTTTGATAGGCGTTGTTGTTCTTGCAGGTGTCGACGCTGGTGTGGAAGCAGGCTTCGGTGCAGGCGTTGACACTGGTTTTGGAGCTGGTGTTGAAACCGGCTTTGGTGACGGCGTAGAAACTGGTCGCGGACTTGGTGTTGAAACCGGTCTTGGCTCACTAGTTCTTGGTGTCGGAGTTGAAGTACTTGGAGTTGAAGTTGGGTTTGACGCTGGTTGAGATTCAACCGGACGACTTACTCTCCATGGCTTTTTCTCAGGTTCAACTGCAGGCTCATACGGATTCGGTTCTTTTCTAGGAGTAACCGTTGTTCCGGTACCACCATTTTCTTTCGACTGAATTGTTGGGTCAACAGAAGTTGGCGCACTTGTACTTGTTCCAATTGGTTGAGCTCCCGTACTTTGATTTTGCAAAGTAGCTTCTTTTTCTGTTGATCCTCCAACTGGCGATGAAGTTGATGAAGAACCGTTTCCAGGATTTGTAATCCCCGGATTCACACTTGGTCCAGCAGTTTTAATACGTCCTGAAGGATTCACATTCGGAGTTGGATTAGTGATCGGACCTGAAATTGTTCCTGCAGAAGCTGTAGGCACGCGAGGTTCAGGAGTTGGAGGAATGTTCAAATATCCGTTATCATAGATACAAGCATTTAAAGCTCCACCTGTCAACCCTTGACGCTCACAGTTTCTACGAGCTCTATCTCTATCAGATTGTGGTAAATCTCCGATTGTTTGGTGAACACGTGGGAAAGTAATATCTGTGAATGTAGAAGTGCTTTGTCCAAATCCATAGTCGAACAATGATTCTGGTTGAGAAACACGCCATTGATTAGCATAATCCTGAGCAAGATAAGATAAGTACTGACGTTCAACTGCCTGACTTGTTGGATCATTCGAAGCGAAAACTCCAGTATTCATGTTCGGCATTCTGCCGTTTACATCAAAATCATCACTTTGACGTCCGTTAGCGTTTCCAAGAACTCCAAAATACGTATCGTTACAAGGGAAAATTTCAACAGCGACGTTTACGAAATCACCTGAACCGAAAACTCCACGATCTAATTTTACGCGTTCTCCGGTAGGCCATGTAATAATATAATCGCTGCGAGTAGCTGTAATTGTACCACCATGATTCAGGAAGTACGTTCCGTTATCAATGTAAATTGCTTGTCCATCAACACGGAAAGGTGTAGAACGGTTTCCATCTGGATAAGTTGACGCGTAGTAACAAACGCGGTCACCATTCACCCACATTGCAACTGCACTGTTTAAAGAAACAGATGAACCTTCCGCTTTTTGACGTGTTTGAACATTGAAATGTCCGCTTTGAGATTTAACTAAAGTGAACTCACCTACTGTTTGGAAAGAGAAATTAGCACCATCGAAAGAAGTCAAGTGCGGATCACCGTACGTTCTTCCTTGTACAGAAGAGCAAGCAGGACGTCTTACGAATTGATTAATACTGTTCCAACGAGTTCTAGAAGCACTATCTGCGGAATTTGTTTGAGTGGTTACAATGCCCTGAACGTTATTACGAACGTTAACCGGCATTGCCATATACATCTCTGAAGGTGTATAGTTTTCAGGAAAATTTCGATCGGGAACCTGGCCATTTGTACTCATAGCTTCCATACTTTGAGCCAGCCATTCGCCACGAACTTTGTCCCAATTGGTCAATTCTGTTCTAACACTAGCGAAACCTCCGTCAAACGACGAATTTTGAGCTAAAACAGTTGTTGAGCAAATGAACAATGTAAAAAGGGGTAAAACAAGTTTTTTCATAGCATTTGTTTTTTTAATGTTTTGACAATTAACAAGAAGCATACCACAAAATCAAAAATTAACCAAGAGTTAAAATTGCAACTTTTTACATGTTTAGTTGTGAAATTACTGTTAAATCACGTTTTTAACCACTGAAAAAAATTGCTTGTTGAAAGTACTGTAAACTCGCAGATAATCAATAAATAACCGATGGTAAAGTTCGCAAAAAGCAACCATAAATAAAAATGGTTCGTCTATCTACCACCGAAAAAGCCCTACTATGAAAAAGATGAAATTAGCTATTGCAGTTGTTCTTCTGCAATTTTCTATGAGTCATGTGAATGCGCAAATGACTTACTCGAATGTAACAGACATTCAAACACTGATTACAAATATCTTTGGAGTGCAATGTCAAGGCGTTTCAAATGTTTCCATTCAAGGAACTACAGCCCAAATTGCACGGTTTGAAAATGGAGGAAGTTTAGGAGTAAACAGTGGACTTGTTCTTTCCACAGGATATCCGATGTATTCCACAATGTCTTCATCCAATTTTTCTAGCTACAACACAGGAATGCCTGGCGATAATGATATTATTGTTTATGGTACTGGTATGGGCTACTCTAGTTATGATGCAGTTTCAGTTCAGTTCGATTTCACTCCAGTAATTACAGACACCATTCGTTTTAATTACATTTTTGCTTCAGAAGAATATCCGGAGTATTCAAACAGTACGTATACCGACCGATTCTTGTTTTTAGTTTCTGAAAACGGAGGAACACCAACAAACATTGCGCAAGTTCCTGGATCAGGCGTACCTGTTGAAATCAATTCAATCAACCAAAGTGTGAATGCTCAGTATTACAATGATAATCTAGGTGGACCAAACTCAGCTTTCTTTGTTTTCGATGGATATACCGTTCCGTTAGAAGCAAAATTCTATGCTCAATTAGGAAGTACATATCACATTAAATTAGTGATTTCTGACGTTTCAGACGGTGTGTTTGATTCAGCTATTTTCCTTGATGAACAAGAATCTTTCAACGACATCAACGGATCTTTAACAGTTAATGGTACGCCAGCTGAAGGAACAATTGATGTTTTCAATTACATTGATGACACGTTGGTTGCTGCGCCGGTTGAATCTGTTACTGTTTCGAATGGTACTTATTTGATCGATAGTTTACCTACAGGAATGTATCACGTTCGATTTACTCCAGATCCGGTTTTATTCCCATTGGCAGTTCCACTTTACTTCGCAACGAGTTCAACATGGACAGGTGCTGACGCTATTGGCTTGCCTTGCTACTTAAGTAATGCAGATATTGATGCAGATACATTGGACGTAAACGGTTCAGGAAGTGTTTCCGGAAATATTGTAATCGACACTTCTTACCTGAAATCATTGAATGTTCCTTTTGAAGGGGCATTGATATTGCTAAAATCAGCGTCCACAAATGAAACGATGGGATTTGCTTACAGCGATGTGAATGGAAACTACACCATTACAAATGTTCCGGCGGATGATTACTACCTTTTAGTTGATGTTCCTTACATTCCACATACAGACACATTATTCTTCAACGTTCCGAACGGTGAAGATGTAGAAGGAGTTGATTATGGAATTTTCACGGAAGGTATTACCAGCAATGGAACACCATTTTTAGGAACGTTTGAAAACAAAGAGATTGGCTGGAGCATGAGTCCAAATCCAACAAACCAATTCGTTACTATCACTTCTGAAAAAACATTGGAAACGATTAAGGTATTTGGAATCAATGGTTCATTATTGATGGAATTCCCGACTAACGGAATTGAGACAACAATTGATGTTCATGGATTTACACAAGGAATTTACCTTATTCAGTTAGACGATACAACTCCTAAGCGATTGATGATCTCGAAATAATAAAGGTTTAATAAATTTAAAATCCCCGCATCTCGACTACGCTCGATGACCGCGGGGATTTTTTTATGGTAACAACCTTGAAATAAACACTCATTTACAACCTTTTAGCTAAATTGATATCTAAGCAAGGAATCTTTAAGCTAAATCTATGAAACCAAACCTCGTACTTCTTCTACTTACGATTTTATCCTTTCAGTTGAGGGCTCAAATAGTGACTTCACCTGCAATAGATGTTACAACCATGATCTCGAATATTTTCGGAGTTCAATGTCAAGGGGTTTCAAATGTTCAGGTAACTGGTTCCCAATCTCAAATTGCTCGTTTCGAAAATGGTCAATATTTAGGCGTTCACAGTGGATTGGTCTTGTCAACAGGCCTTACAACAAATATTGGTAGTGCAAATACAGAAACGAATAGTGGAGTCGATACTGGTACCCCAGGTTCAAGCGAGATTTCGAGTTATGGTGGTGGAGCGGCTAGTTACAATGCTATTTCTATTGACTTTGATTTTATCCCAATTATTTCAGATACAATCCGCTTCAATTACATTTTCGCTTCTGAAGAGTATCCGGAGTACTCAAACACCCAATTTACGGACCGATTCTTATTTCTTGTTTCAGAAAACGCTGGAGGCACAGTGAATGTAGCAATTGTACCAGGAACTGTAAATACTCCTGTAGAAATCAATACCATTAATCAGGACATAAACAGTCAGTATTTCATTGATAACCAAACTGGAATCAACTCATCCATGTTCATATTCGACGGATATACTGTTCCCCTACAAGCCAAGTTTTACACACAAGTTGGCAATTCGTATCACATTAAACTGGTAATTGCAGATATTGGAGATGGAATTTTCGATTCTGCCATTTTCCTTGATGAGCAACAATCTTACAATAATATTCATGGTAATCTTACGGTAAACGGCACAGCCGGAGAAGGAATTATAGAGGTTTTCAAATCTATTGAAGATGCAGTAGTTGCAGATCCGGTTGAAACTATAAATGTGACCAATGGCTCGTACAGTATTGACAGTTTACCTACTGGTTTATATCATGTGCGATTCACACCTGACATTGCGTTGTTTCCTAACGCTGCTCCTTTGTATTTTGCAACCGGGTCCTCATGGACAGATGCAGATGCCATCGGATTACCGTGTTATTTAAGCGACGCAGATCTTGATGCGGATACCCTTAATGTGAATGGTTCAGGATCATCATC